>NZ_JBHXSC010000084.1:0-26442 GCF_042716505.1 Streptomyces sp. NPDC058674 | reverse complement strand
AGGGGGGACCCTGTGGGAGAGTAGGACGCCGCCGAACAATTATTGTGGGAGAGCCCCGCACCTTATGGTGCGGGGCTTTTCTGCGTTCCGGGCCAAAAATCCCGGGCCTCGCCGGCAGGCGCTCGTTAGGATCCTGGCCATGAACGGCTACGTGATACGAGCGGTCCGCGGCGACGAGTGGCAGAAGGTCAAGGAGCTGCGACTGACCGCGCTTCGGGATCCGGCGGCGCCGATCGCCTTCCTGGACACGTGGGATCAGGCTGCGGCCAGGTCCGATGCCTATTGGAAGGACCGGACGGAGGGGTCTTCGGAGGGGCGGGCCGCGCGGCAGTTCGTTGCCGAGGCGCCGGACGGGAGTTGGGCCGGGTCGGTGACCGTGCTGGTGGAGGAGGCCGGGACCACGGACTACTTCCGGCATCCGGTCGAGCGGACGCAGGGGCACCTCGTCGGGGTCTTCGTGCGGAGCGGGCAGCGGGGGGCCGGGCTGGCGGACGCGCTGTTCGGAGCCGCGCTGGACTGGGCCTGGTCGTTGGAGGGGCCGGCGCTGGAGCGCGTGCGGCTGTTCGTGCACGAGGACAACGCGCGGGCGCAGGCCTTCTACCGGCGGTTCGGGTTCGAGCCCAGCGGGCTGCTGGTATCGGTGCCGGGTGACGAGCCGGCGAAGGAGCTGGAGTACCTCTTTCCGCGGCCCGCCGGGCTGTAGGGCCGCGGAGCCGTCAGGGGAGTTGCGCGTGCGGCCAGCGGGAGCGGGCCTGTTCGCGGCTGCGGCAGAGGGCCAGCAGGGGCAGGGGGCCGTCCGCCAGGAGTTCCGGGAGCCGGGGGACGGGGGCCACGGCCGCCACGTCGTCCAGGACCAGGGAAAGTGGTGGGTCGAGCCGACCGTGGGATGACCGTGCGGCCATGCGGCGGCCGTGCTCGACCACGTGCGAGGCGAGTGCGGTGAGCAGGGGCATCGCACCCGGGTGGGTGCGGGGGTCTTCCACCGGTTCGCCCACCACGTAGAGGCTGCCCCCTTCGTCCAGGAACGAAGCCAGGGTGAGGGAATCGGTGCGGTTCGGGTTGCAGGCCTCGCGGATGTGGATCGACGACAGGCAGGAGAGGGCACGGGCCGTCAGGTTCTGGGCCAGCTCCCGGCGTTCGGGGTGTGCGGTGAGGGCGCTTTCGAGTTCACCGGCCGCGCCGGATGCCGCCTGGGGGTGGGTGCGCAGGACGCGTACGGGCTCCTGGGCGTTGGTCCCCTGCGTCCAGCGGTGGAGCTGTTTGAACGGGCGGCTGTCGAGGGCGGCTGCCTGGAGCCAGCTGCGCAGGAGCGTTTCGGCGGTGTCGGCGACGGCCGCGTCCATGCGGGCCTGGGGGCGTACGGGGGCCAGCAGGGCGGTCGCGCGGGCCGCGGCGGTGTCGCGGTCGGCGCACCCCTCGGCCGGGTTCCAGTGCATGCGGGCCGGGGTGTCGCACAGGTGGTGGGGGTCGTAGAGGAGGACCGGGCCGAGTTTGGCGCGGGCGTCCTTGGTCTCGGCCCAGAGGGCGGGGGAGGAGGTCACGACGAGGACCGCGCCCTCGGCCGCGGCGATGGCCCGGGCCGCGAGGTGGTGCCGCTCGGCGGGGTCGGCGTAGGCCATGCGGCGGGTCGCGAGGGTGGGGGGCGTCGCAGCGGCGGGGGCGTAACCGAAGCCGTGGCGGTAGGCCTCGTCCGCCGGGGCGGCGGTACGGTCCGCCGCGTGGGCGGGGGCCGCGACGAGTCGGGCGGTGACGGGGGCCGGTGCCGTCAGCGGGGCTCCCGCGGCCGGGGCCGCAGCGGTGGTGGGTGCGTGCGGCTGGGGCGCCGGAGCGGGCTGCCGGGGGCCGAGGCCCTCCCGCGCGGCGGGGGCCGGGGGGACGGGCCCGTACGCCGCGGGGGCGGGCCCGTACGCCGGGGAGACTGGTTCCTGCACCGCGGTGGCGGGCTCGTACGCCCGGGGCTTGGGGGGCGGCGGGGCCTGGTGGGGTACGGAGTCCTGTGCGGCTCCCGCCGGGACCGCGGTCGTGGCCGGAGCGGCGGCTCCGGCCGCGCGTGCGTCCTGGCGGGCCAGGGCGCGGCGGGACTTGGTGCGGGCGATCACGCCGATCGCGAAGACGGCCAGCACGAACATCACCAGGAGCTGGCTGACGAACAGGCCCCAGAACAGCCCCCAGCCCGGGAGGGACTCCGCGGCGGTGTCCGGCCAGGCGCCCGGTACGTCGTGCGGTTGCGCTATCAGGGCGCGGACGGCTTCCGGGGTGCGGGTGAAGGTGACGGTGTCCGGCCAGGAGCCCTTGGCGAAGAGGGCGGCCAGGCCGGTGGCCGTCCAGACCAGTACGGCGAGGCCGAGGAGGAAGGCCAGGAGGGCGACCAGCAGGCCGTCGGGGATGCCGCCGCGCGCGGGGGTCTGCGTACGCCGTGCGTCGTGCATGGTCAGGCCACCGTGGTCGCGGAACCCGGGCCGCTGGTGTTGCGGCGGCGTTCGATGGACAGGGCGCGCTCCTCCGCCTCCAGTTCGGCGGCGAGCATGTCGTCGGAGAGCAGGCCGGGGACGGAGGACTCGGTCATGGCGCGGTCGGTGTAGACCAGGGGGCGTTCGGCTTCGGTGATCAGGTGTTTGACGACCTGGACGTTGCCGTTGACGTCCCACACGGCGATGCCCGGGGTGAGGGTGGGGATGATCTCCACGGCCCAGCGCGGCAGGCCGAGGACGAGGCCGGTGGCGCGGGCCTCGTCCGCCTTCTGGGCGTAGATGGTTCTGGTGGAGGCCATCTTGAGGATGGCCGCGGCTTCTCGTGCGGCCGCGCCGTCGACGACGTCGGAGAGGTGGTGGACGACGGCGACGAAGGACAGGCCGAGGCGGCGGCCGAACTTCAGCAGGCGCTGGAAGAGCTGGGCGACGAAGGGGCTGTTGATGATGTGCCAGGCCTCTTCGACCAGGAAGATCCGCTTCTTGCGGTCGGGCCGGATCCAGGTGTGCTCCAGCCAGACGCCGACGATCGCCATGAGGATGGGCATGGCGATGGAGTTGCGGTCGATGTGGGAGAGGTCGAAGACGATCAGCGGGGCGTCGAGGTCGATGCCGACGGTGGTGGGGCCGTCGAACATGCCGCGCAGGTCGCCGTCGACGAGGCGGTCGATGACGAGCGCGACGTCGAGGCCCCAGGCCCGGACATCGTCTATGTCGACGTTCATCGCGAGGGCGGACTCGGGCTCGGGGTGGCGCAGCTGCTCGACGATGTCGGTGAGGACGGGCTGGCGGTCGCGGATGGTGTCGACGACGTAGGCGTGGGCGACCTTGAGGGCGAAGCCGGCGCGCTCGTCGAGGCCGTGGCCCATGGCGACTTCGATGATGGTGCGGAGCAGGGCGAGCTGGCCGGTCGTGGTGATGGCCGGGTCGAGCGGGTTGAGGCGGATGCCGTCGTCGTTCGCGGCGATCGGGTCCAGGCGGATGGGGGTTATTCCCAGCTGCTGGGCGATCAGGTTCCACTCGCCGACGCCGTCCTCGCCCTGGGCGTCGAGGACGACGACCTGGCGGTCCTTGAAGCGGAGCTGGCGCAGGACGTACGTCTTCTCCAGGGCGGACTTGCCGTTGCCGGACTCGCCGAGGACCAGCCAGTGGGGTGCCGGGAGCTGCTGTCCGTACAGCTGGAAAGGGTCGTAGATGTAGCCCTTGCCGCTGTAGACCTCGCGGCCGATGATGACGCCGGAGTCGCCGAGGCCGGGGGCGGCGGTGGGCAGGTAGACGGCTTGCGCCTGCCCGGTGGAGGTGCGTACGGGCAGGCGCGTGGTCTCGACTTTGCCGAAGAGGAAGCTGGTGAAGGCGTCCGTCAGGGCGGACATGGGATCTCGCATGGGCGGCACTTCCTTCCGGCTAGCGTCGGATGCCGGTGGCGAACGGCAGGGTGTTGACGAAGGCGCGGTGGTGCTCGCGGTCGCACCACTCCAACTTCAGGTAGGACTTGCCGGCGGAGGCGCGGATGGTGCGCTTGTCGCGGGCGAGGGCCTCCGGTGAACGCGAGGACACCGTGATGTACCCGACCAGGTTGACTCCGGCCGCACCGCTGGCGAGATCTTCACCCCTCTGGTCGAGCCGCCCGTGGGCGGCGATGTCGCGGGGGTCGACCGTCCGGTTCATCTTGGCGGCGCGGGAGGCGTCGGCCTCGTCGTTGGTCTTCTCCGTGAGCATGCGCTCGATGGCCACCTCGGTGGGCTCCAGGTCCATGGTGACGGCGACGGTGCGGATGACGTCCGGGGTGTGGACGAGGAGGGGGGCGAGGAAGTTGACGCCGACGGGGGTCATCGGCCACTCCTTCACCCAGGCGGTGGCGTGGCACCAGGGGGCCCTGGTGGAGGACTCGCGGGTCTTGGCCTGGAGGAAGGTGGGCTCCACGGCGTCGAGTTCTGCGGGCCAGGCGTTGCGCTTGGTCATGGCCTGGATGTGGTCGATGGGGTGGTCCGGGTCGTACATGGAGTGCACGAGGGAGGAGAGCCGGCCCTGGCCCAGGGGCTGGCGTACGCGGATGTCGGCTTCGGCGAGGCGGGCGCAGATGTCGGTGAGCTCGCGGGCCATGACGATGGCGAGGCCGGCGTCGCGGTCGAGCTTGCGGCCCTTCTGGGGGGTGGAGGCGCGGGCGATGGTGTGGGCCTCCGCGGCGAGCTCGCGCGTGTAGTGCATGCAGGCGACGAGGTAGGCGCGGTGCTGTTCGGAGGAGGTCGACACCATCGACTGGAGCTGGTCGTAGGAGTCGCGGAGCCAGCCGGGGGCCCGGGTGTCGCCGCGCTGGGCGACGTCCTTGGCGTGTGCGTCGGGGTCGGCGGGGAGCGTACGGGCGAGCATCTGGAGGCGGGTGACGAAGCCGTCGCCGTTGGCGACGTGTTTGAGGAGGGTGCCGAAGCGGTCGACGAGGGCCTCTTGGTCCTCGCTGTCGCGCAGGCCGACGCCGGGGCCCTCGATCTCGATGGCGGCGGTGACGGTCCTGCGGTCCGCGTGGAGGAGGACGGCGATCTCGTCGGGGCCGAAGGGGGCGGCGAGCCAGCTGATGCGGCCGATGCCGGGGGGCGGGCCGACTTCGACCTCGCGGCCGTCGGAGCCGCGGATGCCGGCTTCCATGGCGCTCGACCGGTAGGTCGTGCCGCGGCGCAGGGTGCGCTTGTAGCTGCGGTTGATCTCGAACCACCGGTAGAAGGTGCGGCCCTTGTAGGGGACGTACACGGCGGCCAGCGCGACCATGGGGAAGCCGACCAGGCTCACGATGCGCAGGGTGAGGTCGGGGACGAGCAGTCCGCTCATCATGCCGAAGAACGCCCCCGCGATGATGAGGGCGATCTCGCCGGTCTCGCGGTTCTTGCCGACGATCGCGTTCGGCCGGGCCCGGCCGATGAGATACGTGCGGCGGGGTGCGACCGGGTGCAGCTGGTGGGACTGGGTCGTCAACGCCCGTCACCTCCTGTGTTCCTCGTGCTCGTGCTCGAACTCGTGCGGGGCGGGGGTGCGGCGGAGGGGACGGCACCGCTGCCGGCTCCGCCGCCGGAGGTGCCGCGGCTGCTGTGGGCGGCCACGCCTCCGGACATGGGGTTGGCGGGGCGGGGTGCGCTGTGGGCGCCGCCGTCTCCGCCGCCGCGGTGGGCGCCGCGGCTGCTGTGGGTCTTGATGCCCTGCGAGACGAGGGAGGCCGGGGAGCTGATGACGGCGGCTGCTTGGGAGCCGTCGGTGGCGTTGCTGCGGTTGGAGCGGGCGGAGGCGATCTCGTCGCCGAAGCCGGGGACGAAGCGGTAGATCATCGCGGAGGCGAAGATCGCCAGGAGGATGATCGCGAGGCCGGTGACGACGGCGGAGAAGGCGTTCGGGCCCTGTTCGCCGGCGAGGGCGCCGGCGAGGCCGAGGACGATGACGATCACCGGCTTGACCAGGATGACGGCGATCATGATGCCGGCCCAGCGGCGGACGTGGCCCCAGAGGTTCCGGTCGACGAGCCCGGCGTAGACGACGACGCCGAGGAGGGCGCCGACGTAGAGGAGGGCGGCGCGGATGAAGAGCTCGAGGTAGAGCACGCCGGCGGCGAGGACGGTGACGAGGGCGACGACGATCAGCATGATCGGGCCGCCGCCGATGTCGTCGCCCTTCTTGAGGGCTTCGGTGAAGGAGCCGAAGAAGACGTCGGTCTGGCCGCCGGTGGCGGAGGCGATCACCTCGGTGACGCCGTCGGTGGCGGAGACGACGGTGTAGAGGACGAGGGGGGTGAAGGCGGAGGCGAGGACGGTGAGCCAGAGGAAGCCGATGGCTTCGGAGAGGGCGGTGGTGAGGGGGACGCCGCGGATGGCGCGCTTGGCGACGGCGAAGAGCCAGAGGACGAGGGTGAGGATGGTGGAGGCGGCGAAGACGACGGCGTACTGCTTGAGGAAGGTGTCGTTGGTGAAGTCGACTTCGGCGGTGCTCTTGACTGCTTCGCTGAGTTTGGTGACGATCCAGGCGGCGGCGTCGGCGCAGCCCTTGGCTAGGGAGGCGAGGGGGTTGAGGGCGTCCCCTCCGTCGCTGGGTGCCAGTCCTGTCCCGGGCGCCCCGCCCGTGGTGCCCCGGCCGTTTTCGCAGTACTGCTTGGACGGGCCGTCGAGCAGGGCGCACGGGTCGTTGCTCGGCTGCGGCGTGGGTGTGGCGCTGGGCGTCGGTGTGGGGGTGGCGCTGGGCGTCGGTGTGGGGGTGGGCGCGGCGTGGGCGCGCGTCGCTAGGGTCATGGAGGCCATGTGGACGGAGGCGATCACGCCCAACCGAAGGCGGAGGCTAGCGGGCATAGGTGAACCCTCCGAACTCCTTGACGGCCTTGCTCATGTCGTCGGACGTTGCGACGGGGACGTCCCCGGGGACAGGGGCGGGTCCGTCCAGCTGGGTGTCGTCGACGATCTTCCAGTCGTCGCCTACCCAGTTCAGTTCGAAGGTCCAGGTCTTCCACGTGGTGCGGACCGGGTCCGTCGACTTCTCGCCGGACATGCCGATCAGCCCCGTGTACCAGACCGCGATCTTCGCGGTCGTCGGGGTGTAGCTCTCGACCCTGGTGCCGATCGGGACGGTTCTGGTCACGAAGGTGCTCCCTTGGGGGGCCGCGCCGTTCGCGTCGAGGCCGAGCTGGGCGAGGAACGCGGTGGAATATGCGGCGTCCTGAGGACCTTTCATGGCTGCTGCCGCGCTCGGGGTGTAGATCCCGTCGACCAGTTCGTGCCGGGTGTTCTTCTTGAACATCGCGTCGGATCCCAGGGCCACCGCGTAGTTGGCCGCCGCCGATTGGGCGCCCTGTTCGTCGTGGGCGAAGCCTCGGGGGATGCCGGAGGCCTTGCCCGTGACCGGGGTGGTGCCCGTGGCCGCTGTCGAGGTGGTGGAGGGGGCCTTGTCCGAGGTCTCCGTCGCGCGGGTGTCCGGGGAGCGGTTCGCGAAGGCGATGGCCGCGATCAGGAGGACCACCACGCCGACCACCGTGATCAGGCTGCGGGTGACGCGGGGGGCGCGGCGGGTGGGGCCGTAAGGGTCCGTGGGGGAGTCCGGGAGGCGGGTGCGGGTCTGGCCCGTGCCGCCGACCTCGCCGTAGCCGCCGTACTGGTCGTCGTTGCTCATTTACGTGTCGGCCCCCTCCGCGTCGTACGACGGTAGCGCTGGTACCCGCGCAGGCGCGGTGTGGTGAGTCCTCATCAGGCAGGTGCGGCCGCGGTGGGTCAGGCTAGACGGCCATTCCGTAGACGATCGTGAAGAGGGTGCCGAGGGAGCCGATGATGAAGACGCCCGTGAGGCCGGCCACGATCAGGCCCTTGCCCTGTTCCGCGCTGAACGTGTCGCGCAGGGCGGTCGCGCCGATGCGCTGTTTGGCCGCGCCCCAGATGGCGATGCCGAGGCAGAGGAGGATCGCGACGGCCATGACCACCTCGATCATGATCTTCGCTTCGTTGCCGAGACTGCCGAAAGGCCCCCAGTTCGGGGCGATTCCGCCGATGATGGTGGTGATGTCGCCCTTTTCGGCTGCCAGGATCATGCAACTCACCGCCCTTGTATGGGTAGTTCCGGTCGCCCGAGCCCGACGGCAGGGGTCACTCTCTATCTTCGCTGATGAAACAGCCGTCGTCGTCGACTTGGCTGCTCTCTTTACCCGATCTCACGGCCCGCGACCCGCTGGGGCGCTCTGACCTGGGGCCGGGTGGGGTGCATCCGAAAGAACGTATGGTCACTCTGTGTATCACGGGGGGTGACGTGGGGCAATGATTGCCGTCCCGGCGTACGGGGGGCGGGCTGAGGCACCGCCGTTCGGCGTAACGGGTGTGCGTGTCGTTGGGCCGACTCGCCGGCGCGTGTCCGACTCTTCGTCAGTCGTACCATCCGCGCGCGTGGTTGCGGGCGATGCTCCACGTCGACCGGTACGACGGCGACGAACGAGGGTTGCGCCGGAGGTGGTGTGACCGCTCGACGTGACGGTCGGCCGGCAGGGGTTCGGGGCGTCGCGGTGGCCGCCGAGGGCATCTGCGGGTCGAGTGCCGGTGGGGTCAGGCCCAGTGGGTGGGGTGGGTGAGGTGGGACGGGAGGCGGGTGGCCGGGTTGCCCTGGGCGGCGTTCAGCTGGGGCTGGGTGAGGAAGACCGCGTCGCGGAGGTCGGCGCCGCGGAGGTTCGCGTCGCGGAGGTCCGCGCCGATCAGGTCCGCCCTGCGCAGGTCGGCGCGGCTGAGGTCGGCGGCGATCAGGTAGGCGCCGCGGAGGTTCGCGCCGCGCAGGTCCGCGCCGGAGAGGCGGGCGCCCATCAGGTCGGCGCCGCGGTGGTTCTTCCTGCGGCCCGGCACCTCGGCCCGTACGAGCTCGCTGCTCTTGAGGAGCAGGGCGTTCGCCTCGTGCCGCAGGGCGCTCACGTCCAGGGCCGCGAGGGCCTCGGCGTCGGCGCGCGTCCAGCGCTCGGTCTCGGCGAGGGCGTGGCGCAGCCCGGGGTGGACCGGGGCGGCGGCCGGGAGGGCCAGGGCCTCGGCGAGGTAGGCGAGCAGCTCGTGCAGCTGCCGCATCACGGGGAAGACCTCGTACATCTGTCGGGCGGTGCCGGGGTGGGTGCGCCAGTCGCGTCCGCCGAAGGTGACCTGGGAGACCTGCTGGCCCGCGCCGAGGCAGTCGAAGACCGTGCAGCCGCGGAACCCCGAGTCCCGCAGCCGGGTGTGGATGCCGCAGCGGAAGTCCCGGGCGAGATTCGTGCAGGGGGTGCCCGCGGGCTTGTCCGCGGCGAAGTCGCTGGATTTGGCGAAGGGGAGCGCGACGCAGCACAGCGCGAAGCAGTTCGCACAGTCGGCCTGGAGGACGGGGAGAGCGGGGAGGTCGGGGAGCGCGGCGGGGAGTTCGGGCATGTGGTCCATTGTCACCCGTCGGGGGAGGCGGGCCGGGTCCGGCGGGCGGTCCGGGGGACGCCGTCCACCTCCCAGGTCCGGAGAGGCCCGGCCGACGGGCGGCTCGCACCGCTCGCGCTGGCGTCCGGGCGGCCGGGCCCGCCGAGCGGAGGACCCGGGGCGGCCACTGCGACTCCTCGCCCGCCCCCGGACGACGGACAGCTCCCCGGCCGTGCCACGGGCCCGGCCGGCACACCTCGACCGCGGCGTCCGGCCTGACGACAAGTGTGTGCAGAAGAAAGGGGGTTGATCGGCGGGGAGGTGAGCGGTGAGCATCCTCGTATGACCGAAGTGATCGCAGTTGCCGTCATCACCCTCCTCGCCGTGATCAGCCCCGGCGCCGACTTCGCCATGGTGGTCCGCAACAGCTGCCTCTACGGGAGGCCCACGGGGCTGTTCGCCACCGCCGGGGTCGCGGCGGGCGTGCTGGTGCACGTCGCCTACACGATGCTCGGCGTGGGGCTGCTGATCGCCTCCTCCACGGCGCTGTTCACGGCGATCAAGCTGGCGGGCGCGGTCTATCTGGTGTGGATCGGGATACGGACCTTCCGGGCGCCGGCCGAGCTGGGCGTCGATCTGGAGGACGGTCCGGGGCTGACCCGGTTCGAAGCGCTGCGGTCGGGTTTCCTGACCAACGTGCTCAACCCGAAGACCACGCTGTTCGTGGTGTCGACCTTCACGCAGGTGGTCGGTCCGGACACCCCGGTGTGGCAGCAGGCGGGCTACGGGGTGTTCATGTCGGCGGCGCACCTGGGGTGGTTCGGGGCGGTGGCGCTGTTCTTCTCCGGCGCTCTGCTGCGCGAGCGGTTGCTGAAGGCGCAGAAGGCGTTGAACCGGGTGATCGGGTCGGTGCTGGTGGGGCTGGGGATGGGCCTGGGGTTCGCCCGCTGACCGCGTGGCGGGGTCTGGTGCCCGGAGTTACCTCTCGGTAGCGTGCGGGCCATGAGTGCTGCCGAGGGGTTCTTCGAGCGGGTCGGCGCGGGGCGGTTCCTGGCCACCGAGGACACGCGCGGCCCGTGGGATCCGGGCGCGCAGCACGCCGGGCCGCCCGCGGCGCTGCTGGGCCGGGCCGTCGAGGAGCGGCCCGGTGCGCGGGACGACATGCGGATCGCCCGGATCACCTACGAGATCCTGCGGCCGGTGCCGATCGGTGCGCTGGAGGTCACCACGAGCGTGCTGCGGGCGGGCCGCGGTACGGAGGTGGTGGAGGCCGCGCTCACCCCGCAGGGCGCGGGGCGGCCGGTGATGCTGGCGCGGGCGCTGCGGATCAGGGTGGCGCGGGAGCCGGTGCCGGCGGTGCTGCCGGGGCCGGAGCTGCCGCCGCCCGGGGAGGTGGGGGAGACGCCGTTCTTCGCGGTGCCGTGGGAGCGGGGCTATCACACGGCGATGGAGACCCGCTTCACCGAAGGCGCGTTCGTCGCGCCGGGGCCGGGCACCTGCTGGATGCGGATGAGGGTGCCGCTCGTCGCGGGGGAGGCCGCCAGGCCGCTGGACCGGGTGCTGATCGCCGCCGACTCGGGCAACGGCATCAGCGCCGTGCTGGACTTCGGGCGCTACGTCTTCGTCAACGGCGACCTCACCGTCCACCTCCACCGGCACCCGGCGGGGGAGTGGGCCGGCGTGGAGGCCCGGACCAGTGTCGATCCGGCCGGGATCGGGCTGGCCGACGCGCGGCTGCACGACGAGAAGGGGCCCATCGGGCGGAGCGCGCAGAGTCTGTTCGTCGCGCCGAGGTAGCCCCTTCGCCGGGCGGGGCGCCGCGGGGCGCCGTGCCGCCCGGCGGCGGTCCGGCGGGGTTCCTGAGTGTTCCCGTGGACCCGTACGCCACCTGGGGCTGGCGCGACTGCGCGGAGTTGACGTGCCCGGACGCTGTCCCGGGCGCCGTCCCCCTCGCCGTGGACTGGGGGACTGGACGGTGGTCGTCCGTCGCGTTGAGGATGGGTCCGGGGCGTACGCGGGCATCGCCTGCGCGGGCCCTCGGGGGGCGGCTTCGCGGATGGCGGGTGACGGGTCGTGGTCCCAAGTGGGCTAGTCCGATAGGCGACACGGTCGAATCGCGGCGGAAAGTGATAACGATGGGGGAGGGTTGACGGGTGCGCAGATTCTGGATGTTGGGCGGGATCGGGTTCGGGGTGTGTCTGAGCTTCCTCGTGCTGCTCGTCGTGGGGACGTATTCCGCCGCCGCGGGCCTCGTGGGAGCCGGCGCGGGCGCCGGCGCCGTGGGGCTCGCGAAGGGCGCCGTGCCGGGGAAGTACCAGGCCCTGGTGGAGAAGTGGGGCAACCTGTGCCCTGCCATCAATCCGGCGCTGCTCGCCGCGCAGCTGTACTCGGAGAGCGGCTGGAACCCGAGGGCGGTGAGCCCGGCGGACGCGCGCGGCATCGCGCAGTTCATCCCCGGCACCTGGGCGGGCCACGGCATCGACGGGGACGGTGACGGGGACCGGGACATCTGGGACCCGGGCGACGCGATCCCGTCGGCAGCCTCCTACGACTGCGAACTCGCCAAGGACGTGGCGAGCGTTCCGGGTGACAAGGCGTCGAACATGCTCGCCGCCTACAACGCCGGCGCGTACGCGGTCATCAAGTACGGCGGGGTGCCCCCGTACAAGGAGACCCAGGGCTACGTGAAGACGATCACGACGCTCGCCAAGAGCTTCGCCCGGCCCGTCGGCCGGGTCGCGCCGTCCCAACAGGCCGCCGGGGCGATCTACTTCGCGCAGAAGCAGCTCGGCACGCCGTACCTGTGGGGCGGCAACGGAACCCCCGACCAGGACGGCCGGTTCGACTGTTCGGGGCTGACGAAGGCCGCGTACGAGACGGTGGGGATCGAGCTGCCGCGCGTGGCGAACGACCAGTACAACGCCGGTCCGCACCCTTCGCGGGCCGAACTGCTCCCCGGGGACCTGGTGTTCTTCTCCGATGATCTGACGAATTCCCGGGAGATCCGGCACGTCGGCCTCTACGTGGGCGGGGGCTACATGATCAACGCCCCCTTCACCGGCGCCGTGATCCGCTTCGACAAGATCGACACACCCGACTACTTCGGCGCGACGCGCGTGACCAAGGACGGTGCGGAAGCGCTTCCGGAGCGCGCGGCGGCCAGTGGGGCGCCCTAGCGACTCTCCGTGAGGTCCAGGCCCTGAGCTGCGACGATGAGTCACTCTTCGATAACGTTGAAGTGATCATTCGGTGGAGAGTGGAACGGGGCCGCCAGAACGGGCGTTCCATGGACACGAGGGCCGATCGACCGGGGGGCGAAGGGGCGCACACAGGCGTGTGCCCGCAGGGGAACCACCGAAAGAGCAAGGGGCCGCATCGCCATGGCTGAACTCGCGACCGGTGGGCCGAACGCGGATGTCAGCCTGCTGTACGGGATCAACTCCCTGGCCCGGCAGGCCCCCGGGTGGTGCGACCGGGCCGTCGGCCTGACCGGCGAGTACGTGGTTCCGCTGGCCCTGGTGCTCCTCGTCCTGTGGTGCTGGCACACCGTCCGCCGCCGGTACGAGCCGACGGCCGCCGAATCGCTCGCCGCGCTGGTGTGGGCTCCGCTGGCATCCGCGCTCGCCCTCGCCGTGAACGTGCCGCTGCGCGAATTCGTCGGGCGGCCGCGGCCCTTCCGGCAGCACGAGGGCCTCCAGGTGCTCGACTCCGGCTCCGGCGGGGTGCTCGGCGCGGGGCCGGCCAGGACGGACTTCTCCTTCGTCAGCGACCACGCCACCCTCGCGATGGCCCTGGCCGCGGGCCTGTTCGTGGCCCACCGCAGGTTCGGGCTCGCCGGGATCGGGCTCGCCCTCGTGGAGGGCTTCTGCCGTGTCTACACGGGGGTCCACTACCCGACCGACGTCATCGGCGGCTTCGCGCTCGGCACCGCCGTCGTCCTGGTGCTCGCGCCGCTGGCGATGGCGCTGCTGACCCCGGTGGTGCGGGCCGTGGGCGGTTCGGCGCGCGTGGGGTGGCTCGTACGGTCCAAGGACCCGGTACTGCCCCTGCCGGTCGATCTGACGCAGGCCCAGACCCCGCCGGCGGGGTCGCGTACGCACGACAGCGACCTGGCCGCCTGAGCCGTGGGCCGCGGTGCCTGAGCCGTCGGCCGTGCCGCTGGAGCCGTCGGCTGCGCCGGCTGAGCCGGACGCCGGGCCTCCGCCGTGCGGCCGGGGCGCCGTACGGGCGTCACGCGGGGGCGAGCGAGTCCCATACGGCGAGCAGCACGGCCGCGAGCAGGCACAGCCCGGCGGCCCCGAAGCACAGCCGCGCCGCGGTCGGGCGCGACCGGGGCGTCACCGGTCGCCGTCCTTGGTGCCCCGGTCGTCGGCGCCCTCGTCGCGGCGGTAGCGGGAGCGCAGCCACAGCCCGGTGGCGACCGCGGCGGCGGTGGTGAGCCCGACCGCCAGAGCCACGTCGCCGGGGCCGTCCGCGGTGCCCACGGGCCGGGCCCAGGCCGTGGCGGCGGGCGCGGAGGCGATCAGCAGGGCCCAGAGGAGGGCCGCGAGGCGGGCTGCGGGTCCTGGCATGAGTCAAGGGCATCCGCTCGGGCGCGTCTCGGCCAGCGGGGCGATCCGAACGGGCGACGCGCCCGGCTCGTCCCCTCCCGCGAGGGCCGACCGGGCCGGCGCGATCCGGAAGGGGCGGCCGGCCTCGTGTGGTGACGGGTGCTGCGACCGGGACCTGTGACCACGTGCCGGGCCGGGCGAAGCCGCCCGGCACACGGCGCTAGACGCTAGAGCGCCGTGTGCCGGGCGGCGTCCTTGCGTGCGAGGTCGCGGGAGCGGCGGGCCGGGCCGCTCCAGCCGCAGGTGCAGACGGCCAGGCAGAACGATCCGCGTTCGGTGGTGGAGGTGGTGTGTCCGGCGGGCGGCTGGTGTTCCCGCGGGCGCTGGGGCGGCAGGGAGGCAAGCGGAGGGACCGGGGTCGCTGCGGTGTGCGGTTCCACGCCCCCACGGTACCCGGCTCCGGCGCGGGCCGGGGAGGAGCCGGGACCGTGACGGGAAACCCCGGACCTCGTTAACCGGAGCGGGTGGGGACCTCGGGCAAACAGGCGTCACGCGTTGGGGGTTGGCAGGCGATGGTGGTGCACCAGCACAGGCGACGACGCGGACGTGCCGGGGAGGCGGTGCTCGCCGCCGCCGTCGTCCTGGCGGTCTCGGCGACGGGCGGGTGCGCGGCGCCCGGCGCCGCCGGCGACGACCGGCCCGCCGCGGACCCGGGAGCGGTGGTACGCGGAGCCGCCGACGCCCTGTCGAGGACGGGCAGCGCGCGGACCCGTACGGCGATGGAGATGGCCACGGGCGGCACCCGGGTCACCATCCGCGGCGAGGGCGGCGTCGACTTCAGGAGCCGGATGGGCCGGCTCCTGGTGATGCTCCCGGCCGACGTGAAGGGCAAGGCCGAGCACCGGCCCCTCACCGAGCTGCTGGTGCCGGGCGCGCTCTACATGAAGAACCGCGGCGCGGGGGTGCCCGCCGACAAGTGGGTACGGGTCGACACGACGGCCCTCGCCGACGGGAACCTGGTCACGGGCGGGGCCACCGATCCGCTGGCCGCGGCCGAGCTGCTGCGGGGCGCGCAGGACGTGACGTACGTCGGGGAGACCGAGGTGGGCGGCACCGTGGTGCGGCACTACCGGGGGATCACCGACATCGGCCGGGCGGCGCGGAGCGCTTCCCCGGGCGTGCGGGGCGCGCTGGAGGCAGCGGCGAAAGGGTTCAGCAAGGACGCCGTGCCGTTCGAGGCGTACCTGGACCGGGAGGGGCGGCTGCGCCAGGTCCGGCACCGCTTCACGTACGTCAGCAATGGCGTGATCGATGTCTCGTCCACGACGCAGTTCTACGGGTTCGGCACCCCGGTGACCGTCGTGCTGCCCCCGAGCGGGGACATTTTCGCCGGGAAGATCGCCGACTAGTGCGGTGAACCCTTCCGGTCACAGCACTGCGGGCCGGGCGGGGGAGAGGCGGCGCGATCGGGCCATGCGGGGTATCCGGAAATGGTCCATCCGTGTCATGCGGGGGGAGGCCGGGGCTCCCTAGGCTGGGGAGGCGGGTGCCGGGTGGCTCCTGCCGGGCGGCCGGTGGTCCGCGCGGTCGGCGGCCGGTGCGGTTCCGGTGGGTTCCGTTGGGTGACGAGCGGCCGCGACGCGTGGCCGCAGGGCGAAGGCGCAGACCGAAGACGCAGGCCGATGACCGTATGACGGCAGATCGAGGTGACACGCGTGACTCCCGCAGGCGGTACGACGGTGCAGGACCACGTGGCCCTGGCCGAGATCGAGCTGTGCGGTGAGCTGATCATCGCGGCGTCGGCCGAGGTCGAGGAGCGGCTCAGCCAGGACCGCATCGACGAGGTCCTGATGGGGTTCGGACTGTAGGGCCGGGTCCGCCGCGGACCCGTCGGGCGCCCGTGTTCCGCGCCGCCGCGCGGGCGGCGCGCGCCGCGCCGGCTTCCCGGGGCGCAGCCGGGGACCGCGCGCCCGCCCGCCGCGGGGGCGGGGAGCCGTCCGGCCGGTCAGGTGCGCAGGAGGCGGGCGATGGCCTTGGTGGCTTCCTCGACCTTGGCGTCGATCTCCGTGCCGCCCTTGAGGGCCGCGTCCGCCACGCAGTGGCGCAGGTGCTCCTCCAGCAGCTGGAGGGCGAAGGACTGCAGGGCCTTCGTGCTCGCCGAGACCTGGGTGAGTATGTCGATGCAGTAGACGTCCTCGTCGACGAGGCGCTGGAGGCCGCGGATCTGGCCCTCGATCCGGCGCAGCCGCTTGAGGTGCTCGTCCTTCTGGTGGTGGTAGCCGTGGACGGCTCCGGGGGCGGCCGTGCCGGATTCGGCTCCCGAGCCCTCCGCCTCGATGGTCGTCATTGCGTCCTCCCGTGGTCCTGGCCGAGGGGCGCATACCCCTCATGGGTATAGCGTACGGGGCCGCTGCCTTGGGGGCAGGGGCCCGTGGGTCCTCACTCTGCCTGATGGAGGACACTGGGGAACGGCCGGTTAGCCGTGGCCGGGGGATGCGCCTAGCATCAGCCTGACCGAATCCAATGCACCCCGAGGACCTCACGTGCGATTTCGTCTGACCCCCAGGGAGACGAGCTTCTACGACATGTTCGCCGCATCCGCGGACAACATCGTCACGGGCTCGAAGCTCCTGATGGAACTGCTCGGAGCGGATTCTTCCGCCCGGGTCGAGATCGCGGAGCGGATGCGGGCTGCGGAACACGCGGGGGACGATGCCACCCACGCGATCTTCCACCAGCTGAACTCCTCCTTCATCACGCCGTTCGACCGCGAGGACATCTACAACCTCGCCTCGTGCCTCGACGACATCATGGACTTCATGGAAGAGGCGGTCGACCTGGTCGTCCTCTACAACGTGGAGGAACTGCCCAAGGGCGTCGAGCAGCAGATCGAGGTGCTGGCGCGCGCGGCGGAGCTCACCGCCGAGGCCATGCCGCACCTGCGGACGATGGACAACCTGACCGAGTACTGGATCGAGGTCAACCGCCTCGAGAACCAGGCCGACCAGATCCACCGCAAGCTGCTCGCGCAGCTCTTCAACGGCAAGTACGACGCCATGGAGGTGCTGAAGCTCAAGCAGATCGTCGACGTGCTCGAAGAGGCCGCCGACGCGTTCGAGCACGTCGCGAACACGGTGGAGACCATCGCGGTCAAGGAGTCCTGAACCACGTGGACACCTTTGCCCTGATCGTGACCATCGGTGTCGCGCTCGGTTTCACCTACACCAACGGTTTCCACGACTCCGCGAACGCCATCGCCACGTCCGTCTCCACCCGCGCGCTGACCCCGCGGGCGGCGCTCGCGATGGCCGCCGTCATGAACCTCGCCGGCGCCTTCCTGGGCAGCGGCGTCGCCAAGACGGTCAGCGAGGGCCTGATCGAGACGCCCCACGGGAACCGGGGCATGTGGATCCTGTTCGCGGCGCTGGTCGGCGCGATCGTCTGGAACCTGATCACCTGGTACTTCGGCCTTCCCTCGTCCTCCTCGCACGCGCTCTTCGGCGGCATGGTCGGCGCGGCCCTCGCGGGCGGCACCGAGGTCATCTGGACCGGTGTGGTCGAGAAGGTCGTCATCCCGATGTTCATCTCACCGGTGGTCGGCCTGGTCGTCGGCTACCTGGTGATGGTGGCCATCCTGTGGATGTTCCGCCGGGCCAACCCGCACAAGGCGAAGCGCGGCTTCCGTATCGCGCAGACCGTCTCCGCGGCCGGCATGGCGCTGGGACACGGCCTCCAGGACGCGCAGAAGACGATGGGCATCGTGATGATGGCCCTGGTCATCGCCGATGTGCAGGGAGCCGGCGACGCGATCCCGATCTGGGTCAAGATCGCCTGTGCCGTGATGCTGTCGCTGGGCACGTACGCGGGCGGCTGGCGCATCATGCGCACGCTCGGCCGCAAGATCATCGAGCTGGACCCGCCGCAGGGCTTCGCGGCCGAGACCACCGGTGCGTCGATCATGTTCGGTTCGGCGTTCCTGTTCCACGCGCCGATCTCCACCACACACGTGATCACCTCGGCGATCATGGGCGTGGGTGCGACGAAGCGGGTCAACGCGGTCCGCTGGGGCGTCGCCAAGAACATCATCCTGGGCTGGTTCATCACCATGCCGGCGGCGGCCCTGGTCGCCGCGGTCTGCTTCTGGATCGTGGACCTGGCCTTCGTCGGCTAGTGCTGTGAGGGACGGCCCGGTGCCGACCCGCTCGTGAAAGTGGGCCGGCTCCCCCCACCCAGGGGGAGCCGGCCCTTTTCCTTTCGCCCCGCGGTGGCACCGCCATGCAGCACCGCGGGACGTCAGCACATCTCTTTAGCCGAAGCGGCCGGAGATGTAGTCCTCGGTCGCCTGCACGGACGGGTTGGAGAAGATGCGGTCCGTGTCGTCGATCTCCACGAGCTTGCCGGGCTGGCCGACCGCGGAGAGGTTGAAGAAGGCGGTGCGGTCCGAGACGCGGGCCGCCTGCTGCATGTTGTGCGTCACGATGACGATCGTGAACAGCTCCTTGAGCTCGCCGATCAGGTCCTCGATGGCGAGGGTGGAGATCGGGTCGAGGGCGGAGCAGGGCTCGTCCATCAGCAGGACCTGGGGCTCGACCGCGATGGCGCGGGCGATGCACAGCCGCTGCTGCTGGCCGCCGGAGAGGCCGGAGCCCGGCTTGTTCAGGCGGTCCTTGACCTCGTTCCAGAGGTTGGCGCCCCGCAGGGACCTCTCGACGATCTCGGACAGCTCGGACTTCTTGAAGTTGCCGTTCAGGCGCAGGCCGGCCGCCACGTTGTCGAAGATCGACATGGTGGGGAAGGGGTTGGGCCGCTGGAAGACCATGCCGACGGTGCGGCGGACCGCGACCGGGTCGACGCCGGGGCCGTACAGGTTCTCGTCGTCCAGGAGCACCTTCCCCTCGACGCGGCCGCCGGGGGTGACCTCGTGCATGCGGTTCAGGGTGCGCAGGAAGGTGGACTTGCCGCAGCCGGAGGGGCCGATGAAGGCCGTCACCGAGCGGGGTTCCACGGTCATCGAGATGTCGTCGATGGCCTTGTGGGTGCCGTAGAAGGCGGAGAGGCCGCTGACGTCGATTCGCTTGGCCATGAGGGGTCACATCGCTTTCATGAGTCGCGTCAGCGACCGGTCTTCGGGGCCTTCCAGCGGGCGATGCCGCGGGCCACCAGATTGAGGATCATGACGAAGGCGATCAGGACGAGCGCTGCGGCCCATGCCCGGTCGTAGGAGGCTTCACTGCCGACCTTGTACTGCTCCCAGATGTACAGCGGGAGCGAGGACTGGGCGCCTTCGAAGGGGTTGTTGTTGATCAGCTGCGATCCGAAGACCAGCAGCATGATCGGAGCGGTCTCGCCGGCGATGCGGGCGACGGCCAGCATCACACCGGTGGAGATGCCGCCGATGGCGGTGGGGAGCACGACCTTGAGGATCATGCGCCACTTCGGTACGCCGAGGGCGAGGGCGGCTTCGCGCAGCTCGTTCGGGACGAGCTTGAGCATCTCCTCGGTGGAGCGGACCACCACCGGCATCATCAGGATCGACAGGGCCATGGCGCCGGCGAACCCGGAGGGGCCGAAGCCGAGCATCAGGTTCCAGGTCGTCAGGATGAACAGGCCCGCCACGATCGAGGGGATGCCCGTCATGACGTCGACGAAGAAGGTGACGGCCCGGGAGAGCGCGCCCTGGCCGTACTCGACGAGGTAGACGGCGGTCAGCAGGCCGATGGGAGCCGCGATGACCGTGGCCAGGGCGACCTGCTCGATGGTGCCGAGCAGGGCGTGGTAGACGCCGCCGCCCTCGTCGAAGCTGGTCACGCCGTTCATCGAGTGGCTGAGGAAGTTGCCGTCGAGGAGGCCGATGCCGCGGCTGATCGTGGTCCACATCAGCGAGAGCAGCGGGATGACCGCGAGGACGAAGCAGACCCACACGACGGAGGTCGCGACGCGGTCCTTGGCCTGGCGGCGGTTCTCCACGACCGCGCTGGCGGTGTACGTGACGGCGACGAACAGCAGGGCCGCGAGCAGGCCCCACTGGACCTTGCTGTGGAGTCCGAAGACGAGGCCGATGCCGGAGCCGAGGGCCACCGAGAGGACGGCGATGCCGGCCGGGGCCCAGCGGGGCAGGCCGCCGCGGGTGAGGCCGGCGGGGGCGGCGGACTTGCGGGCCGGTGCGGGCCGCTGGTCCTGGAGTACGTGGCTCATCAGGCGTTCGCCCCCGAGAAGTCCTTGCGGCGGGCGATGATCAGCCGGGCCGCGCCGTTGACCAGCAGCGTGAGGAGGAAGAGGACCAGGCCGGAGGCGATCAGCGCGTCACGGCCGAACTCGTTGGCCTCGTCGAACTTCGCGGCGATGTTCTGCGCGAAGGTGCCGCCGCCCGGGTTGAGCACGTGCAGGGAGATCAGGAAGCTCGGGGACAGGACGGTCGCGACGGCCATGGTCTCGCCGAGTGCGCGGCCCAGGCCGAGCATCGAGGCGGAGATGACGCCGGAGCGGCCGAAGGGGAGCACCGACATCCGGATGACCTCCCAGCGGGTCGCGCCGAGGGCCAGGGCGGCCTCCTCGTTCATGCGCGGGACCTGGAGGAACACCTCGCGGCTGACGCTGGTCACGATCGGCAGGATCATGATCGCGAGCAGGATGCCGACGGTGAAGAGCGAACGGGCCACGCCGATCTGGGTCTTCTCGAAGACGTACGTCCAGCCGAGGTACTGGTCGAGCCAGAGGTTCAGGCCGCCCAGCTGCGGGACGAGGAAGAGGGCGCCCCAGATGCCGTAGATGATCGACGGTACGGCGGCCAGCAGGTCGACCGTGTACGCGAGGGGCGCGGCGAGCCGGCGCGGCGCGTAGTGCGAGATGAAGAGGGCGATGCCGACCGCGATCGGGACCGCGATGGCCATCGCGATGATCGAGCTGACGACGGTGCCGAAGAGGAGGACGGCGATGCCGAAGACGGGCGGGTTGGCGGAGGCGTTCCAGTCGAAGGTGGTGAGGAAGTTCCCCTCGTTCTTCGACAGCGCTATCGCGGCGCGGTAGGTGAGGAAGACGGCGATCGACGCCATGATCACCAGGAGCAGGATGCCGGAGCCCTTGGAGAGGCCCGCGAAGATCTTGTCACCGGCGCGGCCGGTGGATCCCGTGCTCCTGGAGACAGGCGGAGCCGTGTCTGTCTGGGTGGGTGTGGTGGAAGCCATGGTCTTTCCGGTCTGTGTGGGGGGCAGGCCCCCTGGCGGCGGTGCACCGGATTCCCCCGGGTGGAGGGGAAGGGTCCCGGGCCCGGTCCGCTCCCGGACGGGGGAGCGGACCGGGCCTCGGGGTCAGGACTAGGACAGCGAGGCGACGACCTCGCGGACCTTGGCGTTGATCTCGGCGGGGATCGGCGCGTAGCCGTTGTCCAGCAGGACCTTCTGGCCCGCGTCCGAGGAGGTGTAGTTCAGGAAGGACTTGACGGTGGGCAGGGTCTCGGCCTTGTTGCCCTTGTCGCAGACGACCTCGTACGTCACCAGGACGAGCGGGTAGGCGCCGTCGGCCTTGGTGGTGTAGTCGAGCTTGAGCGCCAGGTCGGAGCCGGTGCCGGAGACCTTGGCGGCGGCGATGGCCTTGGAGGCGTTCTCGCCGGTGGCCGCGACCGGGGCGGCGGCGCCCGTGTTCAGGTCGACGGTCTTGATGCTCTGCGAGCTGGCGAAGGAGAGCTCGAAGTAGCCGATCGCACCGTCGACCTGCTTGACCTGCGCGGCGACGCTGGACGAGCCGGAGGCGGACTGGCCGCCCGGCGCGGCCCACTTCTTCGCGGCCTCGTGCGGCCAGGCGTCGGGGGCGGCGGCCTTCAGGTACTTGGTGAGGTTCTCGGTGGTGCCCGAGTCGTCGGACCGGTGGAAGGCCTGGATCGGGGTCGAGGGAAGCGTGACGCCGGGGTTCAGCTTCTTGATCGCCTCGTCGTCCCACTTCTTGATCTTGTCGTTGAAGATGTTGGCGACCGTGGCGGCGTCGAGGTTCAGCTTGTCCACGCCGGCGACGTTGAAGCCGAGGGCGATGGGGCCGCCGACCATCGGGAGGTCGATGCCCTGGCCACCGGTGCAGATCTTCTTCGACTCCTCGACCTGCTCCGGCTTCAGCGCCGAGTCGGAGCCGGCGAAGCCGACGGTGCCCTGGTTGAAGGCGACGATGCCCTCACCGGAGGAGGAGGACTTGTAGTTCACCTCGACGCCGGAGCAGGCGGCCATGTAGTTCTTCACCCACAGCTCGATCGCGTTCTTCTGCGCGGACGAGCCCGAGGCCAGCAGCTTGCCCTTCGCGCCGTCGCACTTGATGTCACCCGCGGCGGCGGCCGACGGCTTGCCGCTGGCCGAGCCGTCGGCCTTGGTGTTGTCGTCCGAGCCGCACGCCGTGAGGACCAGGGCGCCGGACACGACAAGCGCCCCGAGGGCGGAGGCACGAAGCATGTTCTTGCGCTGAAGCTTCACTTTCGGGTGTTCCTTCCAGAAGCCGCCGGCCGCTTTCTTGGTCGGGGCGGCGTGCGAAGAGGACTGCGTCGATGTGCCCGGGGAGCCGCTCGACCTGCGGGCGGTTCGGACCGTGCACCACCGAAATTAGGCCGGACAGGTGAAGTGGCCGACCGGGGAGAGTGAACGGACGGTGAACCGTGGCGGGCCACCCGGTGCATCCGGCCCGGATCGCCCCCGGGCGCAAGTATCCGTTATCCGCCCGTTATCTCAGCGTGACCGCGGCTGCCCGAGGGCAGGGCGGCCGCCGGCCAGATGTGCCGGAAGGCGCAGCGGGCGGCCTCGACCGCGTGGCGCTGGTCGGCGTGCAGCACCCCCAGGGCGTAGGCCGTCGCCGGTGCGATGCGCGGGGTGCGGGCGGCCGTCGCCGACGCGGCGGCCGCCTCGGCGGCGTCCCGGTGGCGGTCCAGGGCCTCGCCCGCGGCGGCCGGCCGGGCCACGTCCTCGCCCAGCGCCTCCCGGGCGTAGCGGTGGGTCCGCAGGAGCCGTCGCACCTCGTGCCAGAGCCCGTCGTGGGCCGCGTTGTACGGGTGCCCGTCCTCGGCCGGGGGCAGCGCGGCGACCGCCGCCGACAGACGGGTTTCGGCCACTGCCGCGAGCGGGAGCAGGACCTCCTCCGCGCGTCCCCGGGCGGCGACCGGGTCCAGTGGGACCTCCGAGGCCAGCACGGCCACCGCGTCCGCCACCGCGTGGAAGCGGGCGGAGCCGAGCGCCTGGAGGGTGGCCGAGTGGGCGCGCGTACGGGCCAGGGTCAGCTGGCGCTCCAGCAGGGCGCCGGCGCGCGCCGAGCCCACGGTGAGCGCGCCCGCGGAGCCGACGGCCGCGGCGACCGCCGTGCCGCGCGCCGCCGGGACGTCCGGGGAGCCCGAGAGCCGGTGCAGGGCGTCCATCAGCCGGGCCAGCCGGGCGGCGTACGCGTGTTCGTCGGCGAGGGTCGTGGACAGCCACACCAGCTCGGTGCGCAGCCCGTCGGCCCAGGACGACTCGGTCACCACCCGGTAGGTGGCCAGTGATCCGCTGATGCGGCGCGCCGCCCCCCGCAGGCCGCGCGCCGCCCGGACCCCCTCGGCGGCGTCGGCGCCGCTCTGGGCGCTCTGCTCGTGCAGCCTCAGGGCCCGCAGGAAAGCGGTGGCCTGGGAGCGCAGGTACGCGGCGAGCACGTCACCCGCGCCGGCCGTCGGGTCATGGTTTGGCTGAGCCACGCCGGCGCCTCCGGGCGTCAATGAGCATCTCCTGTACGTGCCGCAGCGGCTGGCCCTCGGAGTCCGTGCTGCGGCGGGTCCATTCGCCGTCCGGCCCCAGGTGCCATGAGGAGGTGGCGTCGGACATGCCGGTCTCCAGCATGCGGTCCAGTGCCGCGCGGTGGGCCGGGTCGGCGACCCTGACCAGTGCCTCGATACGACGGTCGAGGTTGCGGTGCATCATGTCGGCGCTGCCGATCCACACCTCGGGTTCGCCGCCGTTGCCGAAGGCGAAGACCCGGGAGTGCTCCAGGAAGCGGCCGAGGATCGAGCGGACCCGGATGTTCTCCGAGAGGCCGGGGACCCCGGGGCGCACCGCGCAGATGCCGCGCACCCAGATGTCGACGGGGACCCCCGCCCGGGCGGCCCGGTAGAGGGAGTCGATGAGGGCCTCGTCGACGATCGAGTTCATCTTCAGGCGCACGTACGCGGGGCGGCCGGCCCGGTGGTGGGCGGCCTCCTTGTCGATCCGCGCGATCAGCCCGTCGCGCAGCGAGCGCGGGGCGACCATCAGCCGGCGGTAGGTCTCGCGGCGCGAGTAGCCGGAGAGCCGGTTGAAGAGGTCGGAGAGGTCCGCGCCGACCTGCGGGTCGGCGGTGAGCAGCCCGAGGTCCTCGTAGAGCCGGGCGGTCTTGGGGTGGTAGTTGCCGGTGCCGACGTGCGAGTAGCGGCGCAGCTGGTCGCCCTCCTGGCGGACGACGAGCGACAGCTTGCAGTGGGTCTTGAGGCCGACGAGCCCGTAGACGACGTGGCAGCCGGACTCCTCCAGCTTGCGCGCCCACTTGATGTTGGCCCGCTCGTCGAAGCGGGCCTTGATCTCGACGAGTACGAGGACCTGCTTGCCGGCCTCGGCGGCGTCGATCAGGGCGTCCACGATCGGGGAGTCGCCGGAGGTGCGGTACAGCGTCTGCTTGATCGCGAGCACGTCGGGATCGGCGGCCGCCTGCTCCAGGAAGGCCTGCACCGAGGTGGAGAAGGAGTCGTACGGGTGGTGCAGCAGGACGTCCCGCTCGCGCAGCGCGGCGAAGATGTCGGGGGCGGAGGCGGACTCGACCTCGGCGAGGTCGCGGTGGGTGCCGCCGACGAACTTCGGGTACTTCAGCTCCGGCCGGTCCAGGGAGGCGATCCCGAAGAGGGCGGTCAGGTCCAGCGGACCGGGCAGCGGGTACACCTCGGAGGGGTTGACCTTCAGCTCCTGCACGAGGAGGTCCAGGACGCCGGGGTCGATGGACTCCTCGACCTCCAGGCGCACCGGCGGGCCGAAGCGGCGCCGCATGAGCTCCTTCTCCAGGGCCTGGAGGAGGTTCTCCGCGTCGTCCTCCTCGACTTCGAGGTCCTCGTTGCGGGTCACGCGGAACATGTGGTGCGCGAGCACCTCCATGCCGGGGAACAGCTCCTCCAGGTGCGCGGCGATGACGTCCTCCAGCGGGACGTAGCGCTGCGGGGAGGCCTCCAGGAAGCGGGAGAGGAGCGGCGGGACCTTGACCCGGGCGAAGTGGCGGTGGCCGCTGACGGGGTTGCGTACGACGACGGCCAGGTTCAGGGAGAGGCCGGAGATGTACGGGAAGGGGTGCGCGGGGTCCACGGCCAGCGGCGTCAGCACCGGGAAGATCTGGTTGCGGAACAGCGTGAAGAGGCGGGCCTGCTCCTTCTCGGTGAGGTCGGGCCAGCGGACGAGGTGGACGCCCTCCTCGGCGAGGGCCGGGCAGATGTCCTGCTGGAAGCAGGCGGCGTGGCGGGCCATGAGCTCGCGCGAGCGCGTCCAGATGAGGTCCAGCACCTCGCGCGGCTGCAGGCCGGAGGCCGAACGGGTGGCGACGCCGGTCGCGATGCGCCGTTTGAGGCCGGCCACGCGGACCATGAAGAACTCGTCGAGGTTGCTCGCGAAGATCGCGAGGAAGTTCGCGCGCTCCAGGAGGGGCGTCGTCGGGTCCTCGGCCAGCTCCAGCACCCGCTCGTTGAAGGCCAGCCAGCTGCGTTCCCGGTCCAGGAAGCGGCCCGGGGGGAGCTCGCCGCCGTCCTTGTCGTCGTAGGCGTCCAGATCGGCGTCCAGGTCCGGTTCGAGATCGACGTGCGGGCGGTGCGCGGAGATGGAGCCTATGCGCGCGTGCGCGCCGGTGACGGCGTTGGCGGTGCCGCCGAAGGCGGTGGCGCCGGTGGAGGGCGCGGAGGGGTGAGACGGCTGCTGGGCGGGGACCTCGGTGGGGCCTGCGCTGGGCTGGTGGCTCATGACTCCATTCTTCCGCCCCCGCGGGAGGACGGGCGCGTCGGACGTGTCGGCCGTCAGTCGGAGTCGGGGATGCATGCGGGGAGAGTCGCAAGCGTGTCTGAATGCCCGGTTAATGGCGTGTGGCTTCCCGGGTCCGGCTGGCACACGAGTCGCTCCCGGGGGGGGGCGGGGGCGTACGCGGGCCCGGGCGGGGGCCGTGCGGGGGCCGTGCGGGGCCTCTGCGGGGCCCCGCGGCCCGTGCGTGTCCCTGCGGGGCGGGCGGGGGCGGGCCGAGCCCCTGCGGGGCCCGGTGCCGCGCCGTGGTCGGGGCTCCGCCCCGGGCCCCGCGCCTCAAACGCCGGCGGGGCTGGAAGAGGCGGCACGGCCGGCAGGAGCGGCGCCGGGCGGGGGTGGCCGGGCCCCGGCGGGCCGGAGGGCGCTGGCCTCCGCGCGGGCCGAGGTTCTGTGGGCGCCCTGCGGGGCCCGGTGCCGCGCCCGTGGTCGGGGCTCCGCCCCGGGGCCCCGGGGCGGCCAACCCCCGCGGGGGGGGGGGGGGCGCCGCCGGAGCCCCGGCGGCGCCCGGGGGGGGGGGGGGGGGCCCCCCCCCCGCCGC
>NZ_JBHXSC010000083.1:0-27230 GCF_042716505.1 Streptomyces sp. NPDC058674 | reverse complement strand
GCTCAAGAACTGGGCGCCGTGGCGTCCTGGCCGACCCGGTTGAGGCGCTCCTGCGTGTAGACGAAGAGGAGGTCGACGTACTGGCGGAACAGCTCCGGGTTCGCGCAGCACACCGTGGCCAGCGAGAAGGCCCCGCCTCTGGTGGTCGCGTATCGCCCCTGGTCGCCGCCCGGGTCACGGGCGAACAGGTCCCGGATGAACGCGACGACCAGGCGCCGGTCCTCGTCCGCGGCGAACAGGTCGTCGCCGTCCTCCTGAAGCCGCTTCAACAGCTTGCCGAGGTCGTGCCTATCCCTGGCTCCCGGCCCCACGAACGCCTTGAGCGACAGCTCGGCCAGCTGGCGGGCGAGGAAGAAGGCCGGCTGCGGGACCCTGGCGTCGATCAGCGCGATGGTGCCCTCGTAGAACTCGCCGATCGTCTCCTCGGACGGGTTCGCGCAGTGCGTGCGGGACAGGCACAGCGCGTCGGGCCACTCATGGTCCGAGTCCATGTCGCCGAACGGGCTCACATAGGTCATGCCGGGCATTGTGCACCGGCAGCTCGCCCGCGAGGGACCGGTTTTTCGCGCTCGTTCACCGCCGGCCCCGAGGAAGGCCGACGGCTAGTACTTGTCCGGCCGATCATGTCGGGGGGATGCTCGGCCCCTACGGCTCGGGGATGGTCAGCCGAAGGTGATCAACGCCGTCGAAGTCCTCTGCCTGGACTTCGACGGCTGAGGCATCGAAGCGAAGGGTGAAGCAGGGGTCTGCATCGATGAGCTGTTTCAGGTTCTCGCGGATGTCCTGGTCGAGAGGGGGCGAGAACAGTGCCTCCCACTCACCCGTGCCGGCGGTGGTCGTCACTCTGATCGGGATTCGAGCCAGGCAGGTGGATGGGTTGGCCCACCACTCCAGATGCGCCGTCTTCTCGTCGTGGTCCATTCCCCGAGCCTATAGGCCGGTACTCCCCATCTGGGCTGCTCGTTGTTCCGGGCATCGCTCAGATCACCCCGCCCCATGACGTGAGGAACGACCCGACCACACGTCGGTCACAAGATCACACGAACGCTGATCGCTACTCCGTGACGAAGGGTGTGTATCCGACCGGGACCTCGCTCACCTGAAGGTCAGAGAAGACCAAGGTCAGGTTGTGTGCGTTGGTCTCAATGCGTACCTCATGGAAGTCGATCCCGACGGCCTTCGACCAGCGGCGGGTCGCCTTCGAATCAGGGAGAAGCTTGGCTCCCGGGTACAGGTCATGCCACTTCACCCCCCAGACGTATCCATCAAGGTCGACACCGGTTTCCCGGTCGATGAGCCGGTCGTCCAAAGAGACCCGCCAGGTCTGCGCCGACACCGACGTCTCACAACGGGCCTCAACGCAGTACCGGAAGAGATACCGCAGGTGGGACGGCGCGATGCCGGTACGAGGAGCAGCCGTCGCGTAGACGATGACCTCGTAGTCGCGCATGTAGTTGGTGTATCCGTGATGCACAACAGCCTGATCGAAGGTCTCGTCCAGCATCTGTTCAAGTACGACGGTATCCATGCCCCCCTTCTACCTCACTCGACGAGACCTTCGACAACGAGATACACAGGCGTCAAACGCCATCGCCTCAATGATCGACCGGACAGGTCCTAGTCGTCGCCGCCGAAGCCACGGTCGAAGCCCTTGAGAACCGGGTCTAGTTCGGCCGCGGCCCCGCACAGGGAGCACAGCCGGGTGCCCGGGTGCTGCGCCACGTCCAAGGCCCGCTCCGCAGAAGCGGCTCCAGGCCGCGCTGGTGGAGGAGACCGAATCCGAGTGGCAACCGCAGGGCAGGGCCCAGGTAC
The DNA here is from genome assembly GCF_042716505.1 of Streptomyces sp. NPDC058674. Taxonomy (NCBI): domain Bacteria; kingdom Bacillati; phylum Actinomycetota; class Actinomycetes; order Kitasatosporales; family Streptomycetaceae; genus Streptomyces; species Streptomyces sp. NPDC058674. The sequence goes on along the minus strand of NZ_JBHXSC010000083.1, from coordinate 25,418 downwards.
GCGAACAGGCGTCCACCACCAGCGACATGATGGTGGACGTCACGGCGTACTTCGGATTCGTCGGCAAGGGCAGCTCGGACGACGGCCGTGAACGCTCCATCACCACGGACATCTCACCCACCTACGCCAAGCAGATCCTGGAGCTCCAGGCAGCCGGAGCGACGGAGGAGGACCTGCATCCGCTCGTCGCCGAGGCCATCACCGAGTCCTATTTCACGGAATGGGGAACCCGAGCCAAGGGGCTGCGCGCGGATTTCACACACGTTGTGTCCATAGAATTCCGATTCTGACACGACCGAATTCCGGAGCTGCTATAAACCGTATGCGTGAGCCGAAGCACGACAGTTGTCACCAAGGCAGGCGTGTTGTCACGAGGGCCGTTGTTCCTATCATGGGGACATGAGTTCGAGTACGGGTGCTGAGACGCGACCAGAGCTGAGTGCGGCGTTGAGCGGGGACGAGTTGTTCCGCTGGTACTGGACGCTGGCCGAGCTGACTGTGCTTGCCCGCGAGCTCGGGGTGCCGCGGGGTGGTGGGAAGGCGGCACTGACGGATCGGCTACGAGCCGCATTGGACGACGTCGCCCCGCCGGCCGCGCCGCCCCGAACGCGCAGCGCCAGCCGCCAGCTCGCCGCGCCGGTGTACGCGTTCACCGTGATTCCTGAGGGCCAGCGGTGCAGTCAGGTACTGCGCGAGTACTTCCGCCGCGAGATCGGCGAGGGCTTCCGCTTCGACGCCTACATGCGGACATTCGTAGCCGAAGGTGCAGGGCGCACCCTGGCCGATGCCATCGCCCACTGGCACGCCACGCGCCAGGCCGCTGCCCAGCTTCAGGAGATCGGCTCGCAGTTCGAGCTCAACCGCTTCCTGCGTGACTGGTATGCCAAACATCCGGCTGGCAGCCGTGCCGAAGCGCTCGCCGCCTGGCGCGCTCAGCGCGACCGGCCTCGTCGCCCGGCCGCGGGGTGACTGGTCCACAGCTATGTCTGGGCGCCGAATGCCCGGGAACCGGATCCCCGCCGCGCGATTCCTTCCGAGAAGGCCAACTCGTCTAAGAATGACACCGGACCGCGTTACCAGGCCATCTGGCAGCCCTGCAGGTCAGAACCGCACCACCTGGCAACTGGAATGCGACAGGACATGAGTGTTTGAGCTGGAGGGGTAGCGTCATGGTTGGCGAGATGCGGATCTCGTGTGCGCGTAGGTAAGGAGCGCGAGTGAGTGCTTCACCTCGGGGAGAGACGCCGACGCGTGACCGCGAGGGTTCCTGTGGCGAAGGCCAGTAGCAGGAGCGCGAGACCTGTGAAGATCACGGGATTCACCCAGCCCGGGGCCAGCTCGGTTCCCACACCGTCTGACGTGACGCACTGAGCACTGACCGGCAACGTCCATCGCGTCACCACATGATCGCCCGAAACGCCCATCGACGCGCACATCTGATCCGGGTCCAGGATGTAGAACCCCGACATCACACCCCACGAGTACGCGCCGTACGCCGCCGCGCCAGCCAAGACCGCTACCAGAGCGCAGGTGGTGACGCTGGGCAGGTGTCCGACCAGGACCGGCTGCTGCTTACAGACCCGTCGGACGAGCGCGACGGCGGCGCCCAGGCCCATGCAGGGCGCCAGGAACGGCCCGAAGACCAGGGCGAAAAACAGAAGATCATCCATGCCTGCCCAGACATCGCCCGGACAGGACCGGTTCCACCGTCCGCCTGAACCGAACTGCCTGAGCGCTCTGCGTGGCGACCGTCTCCAATTGGAATGCTTAAGCCACACGAGGCTGACTATCCGGGCCGGCGGCCAGCAGAGCGTCGAAGCTGATGACAGCCACCGTGCTTCACGCGCCGTCGGAGACAGGTAGCGCGCCGACCTTGTGACAGCCACTATGCTTCACGTGATCAAAACCGCAGGTCAGTGGAGGCTGTTGGTGACAGCTATCGTACTTGGGCACAATTCGGCGGGCCGCCGATAACGTTCTGGCGGCAGCCCGCTCCCTGTCCGGACCACGATTGCGGGGCCGACGATGACCACGCCCTGGCCGACCCGGCGCACCGCAGGCCGCCCGCTCCCCCCGCGCGTCGCCGCGCCCCGCGAGCCGGTCGACCCGGCCCGCACCGGCCGCCGCGTCGTACGGCGCGAAGCGAGGTCATGGACGCGGGCACCGTCACGGCGGCCCTCGAGGAGGCGCGGTTCGACGCGCGGCAGGCGTCCCGGTACGAGGACCTGGCCGACGACCTTCGTGGCCCGGCGGAGCTCGCGGAGTGGGAGCGCATCGCCGCGCTGCTCGCCGCGGCGCCGGCGGGCACGGTGTACGACCCGGACGTCGACGATGTCGTCCAGGCCGAGCTCGCCGCCGACGCCGCGGCCGCCGACGCGGTCCGCGCGTACGCGGCCCGCACCCGCGAGAACGCCGACCAGTTCGCCGCCGTCCTGGAGGACATCGCCGCCAACGGCCTGCCGTCGGTGGAGGACTGCACGCCATGGCTCGAAGGCGTCGGCCGCGGCCTGGACGCGGTCGCGACCAGGGCCGGGGCGCGGGCGGCGGCGACTGCCAGGAGGTCGCCGAGGGCTGCGACGGCGCCCGCGCCTTCGTCCTGCCCGGCGCGGCCAAGGAGTACGGACGTTCCCCGGATGCGGTGTTCGGCCAGCGCCCAATCCGCCGGGGTGACGAGCGGGGTGAAGCGTTCGCGGACGCGGGGCAGGGACAGGTCGTAGGCGAGCGTGGAACCGGTGAACCAGACCGGGTGCCGCCGTCGGCACGGTCCCGCGGCAGCGCGACCGCGTACCCGACGAGCGCGCCGTCGTCGCCCAGACGTTCATGCACGCGCAGCCCGGCATCGCGGAGCCGGTCGAGGAAGTGGGCGTCGCCGCGGGCAAGCGCGGCGGCCTGGCGGCACGCGGGCTGGACCAGCTCCCGCAGCACGTCCCCGCATCCCGGGAGACCGACACCAGCACGTGCTGCGCGACCGCCATCACCGGACGTCCCGCCCACGACGCGGGCGACATCCCTTCCCGTCCCCGCGGCCAGCCGTACGACCTCCAGCTCCGCGTCGTTGAACGGCAGGTTCGCCCGCCGCGGGCGTGGCGCGGACGCGGTCGGTCGAAGTACGCGTCAGCTGACCCGGAGACCGACTGCCAGCGTCAGTTCAAGGATCCGGTGTGGCGATGCGAGATCCGGAAACAGCTCCCGCAGCTGCGACATTCGGTACCGGACCGTCTGGGGATGGACGAACAACGCCGCCGCCGCCTCGTCCCGCCTGCCCTGGTGCAGCAGCCACGCCCGCAACGTCTCCTCCAGCCGCCGTGCCGTCGCGACAGGCAAGGTCCGCAACGGTGCGAGGGCTCGGGCACGCAGGTCTGCGAACGCGTCCACGTCGGCGCTCAGCACCAGCTCGGGCAGGTGGTCCTCGGTGTCGCGAATATCGGAGGAGAGGGAGCGCGCGCGTACGGCTCGTGCGTACGAGGCGGACGCACGAGTCCATGGCCGGGCCGGGCCGACCACCGCGGTGCGGTCGGTCAGCTGCCGCAAGAGATGTGATCGGTCGGCATCGGGGACGAGCAGCACACCGGTGGCGTCCGGCAGATCGTCGAGGACGAGGGTGCTCGGGTCGAGCGCGCGGTAGGCAGGCCGGGCCTGGGCGGCGGGCAGCAGGACCGCGGTCAGCGAGACCGGAGGCTGCCACCCGGCCCGTTGAACAGAGGCCAGCAGCACGTCCGGGCTCGCGCCGGCGAGGAGGTCGCGGGCCAGGTGTTCCAGGTGGCGCTCGTGGGCCCTGCCCCGGGCGGCCAGTTCGTCGGCGTGGCCCGCGGCGCTCGCGGCTGAGAGCTCGTCGATGTAGGCGAAGGTCAGCTCGGCGAACTTGGCGACCTCGGCGGCGGGCAGACCTACGGGTACGGCACCCGCTGCCAGGCATCGCCAGGCCACGCGGGCGCCGACCCGGTAGGCGCTGAGCAGGGCGTCCATCGAACGGCCGTCGCGCACCTCGCCGCGGCCCAGCTCGTAGGCTGCGTCGCCGGCGTCGCCGCCTGTGGCGTTCCCGCTCGCGAGGTCCAGGTAGTGCCCCAGGGCGGTACGGACGGCTCGGCGGATGGTGGCGCCCATGTGGCCCGAAAGGGCGTTGGCGTAGGGAGGGACCTCGTCGATGATCGCCTGGACGACCTCGTCGGCGGTGGTCTTCAGCGCGGCCCGAAGTGCGGTGACCGTCGTCTCATTGAGGGCCAGTTCGCTGGCCCTCCGGATTGCATGGCTCACGGTTTTGTTCCCTGCGAACAATTCAGCCGATCAGATTTACGTCCTGCGGTCAGGACTTTACGCCGTGACGCGCAGCAAGCTGGAGTCATGACGAGTGCAGCCCTCCGCAGCAGGGCGTGGAAATTGCTGGAGATGGTCACGACGCCGCTGCTGCCGTCGGACTACCTCGACCTGGTCAGCCCGCTGCGTGCGGGCGCGGACCTGCGTGGGCGCATCGAGGCCGTGCACCCCGAGACGGGTGACGCCGCGACTGTCGTGATCAGGCCGGGACGGGGTTGGCGCGGCCACACAGCCGGTCAGTACGTGCGGATCGGGGTCGACGTCGACGGGGTGCGCCTGTGGCGTGCCTACTCGATCACCTCGCCGACAAACCGCCAGGACGGCCGCGTCACGATCACCGTGAAGGCGATCCCGGACGGCAAGGTCAGCAACCATCTGGTCCGCAGGGCGAAACCGGGCACGCTGGTCCAGCTCGACCAGCCGACCGGTGACTTCGTGCTGCCGCAGGCCAAGCCTGCCAAGGTGCTCTACCTGACGGCCGGCAGCGGCATCACGCCCGTGATGGGCATGCTGCGCGACATCGAGTTCGACGACGTCGTCATGGTCCACTGCGCGCCACAGCCGCAAGACGTGATCTTCCGCAACGAACTGCACGACCTGGTCGCGAACAAGAAGCTGCGGCTCACCGAGGTGCACACCGACACGGACGGCATGCTCGACATCGCCCGTCTCGACGAACTCGTGCCCGACTGGGCCGAGCGCGAGACCTGGGCTTGCGGGCCCGCGGGCCTGCTCGACGCCGCCGAAGAGCACTGGACCGAGCACGGCGTACAAGAGCGCCTGCATACCGAACGCTTCCGCCCCAGCATCGTCGTCGCCGGCGAGGGCGGCGAGGTCACGTTCAGCGCCACCGGCAAGACCGTCGATGCGGACGGTGCCACGCCGTTGCTGGACATCGGCGAGGAGGCCGGCGTGCTCATGCCCTCCGGGTGCCGCATGGGCATCTGCTTCGGCTGCATCACGCCGCTCACGGCGGGCGCCGTCCGCGACCTGCGCACCGGCGAGATCACCGAGGCCGAGCCGGGCGTCCTCATCCAGACCTGCGTGTCCGCCGCGGCGGGCCCCTGCGACATCGAACGGTAGGAGCACCGTGACCGCCATCGACCCCACCGCCCACCTGACCGCGGAGCAGATCGAGGAGCTTGGCCGCGAGCTGGACGCGATCCGCGACGAGGTGATCGCCGACCGCGGCGAGAAGGACGCCGCCTACATCCGTAAGGTCATCTCGGCGCAGCGCAAGCTCGAGCTGGTCAGCAGGGGCGTGCTGCTGTTCTCGTTCTTCCCGCCCGCGTGGCTGCTCGGCACCGCCGGTCTGTCCGTGGCGAAGATCATGGACAACATGGAGATCGGCCACAACGTCCTGCACGGCCAGTGGGACTGGCTGCGGGACCCGAAGATTCACTCCACCACCTGGGAGTGGGATCACGTCTCGCCGTCCGAGCAGTGGAAGCACTCGCACAACGAGCTGCACCACACGTACACCAACGTGATCGGCAAGGACAACGACCTCGGCTACGGCATCATGCGCGTCGACGAGGACCAGAAGTGGCACCCGTTCCACCTCGGCCAGCCGCTGTGGAACTTCATCAACGCCTGCTTCTTCGAGTACGGCATCGCAGCGTACGACCTGGAGCTCGGCAAGAACCTGCACAAGCGCCGCCGCAGGAACCCGGAGTTCCGCGCGCGGGCCAAGGCCGTGGGCCGCAAGATCCGCAAGCAGGTGCTCAAGGACTACGTGATCCACCCGCTGCTGTCGGGCCCGTCGTTCCTCACCACGCTCGCCGCCACGTTCACCGCGAACCTGGTCCGCAACATCTGGTCCCACTCGGTGATCATGTGCGGGCACTTCCCCGAGGGCGTACAGGTCTTCGAGCGCCGGTCGATCAAGGGCGAGACGCGCGGCCAGTGGTACCTGCGCCAGATGATGGGCTCGGCGAACATCAGCGGCAGCAGGGCCATGCACTTCATGACCGGCAACCTGTCGCACCAGATCGAGCACCACCTGTTCCCGGACCTTCCGAGCAACCGGTACGCCGAGGTCGCGGTGAAGGTGCGCGCGCTGTTCGAGAAGTACGAGCTGGAGTACGTCACCGGGCCGCTGCCCAAGCAGGTGTTCTCCGCGTGGCGCAAGGTCTTCCGGCTCTCGCTGCCGAACAAGAAGCCCAAGGTCAAAACGCCGGACCGCGAGCAGGAGCTCGTCGCGGCCTGATTCCCGGACGGCCCTTCGGGGAAGCCCGTTTCCCGCACCTGCACGCACCTGCCCCCGCGTCGCGGGGCTACTGACCTTGAAGTCGTCTTGTCGTAGGGGCTGACGGTTGCTGATTGTCGCGGTATGCCGGCGGTATGTGGACGACACACGGGAGGGGGTAGCGCCGAGGTAAGCCCAAAAGCCGCCAGTACTTGATCTTGGCGGGTGCGGTGCTTGGTCCGCTCAACGCAGGCTGGCAGCCGGGAGCGAGTTGGCGTGGATTGCTCTTGACCTCAAGCCATGTCGAGGTTCCAGACTTCCGCCCAGGGAGCTACTCGTCCCGACCGATGCGCCGGCAGCAAGGAGAACAGCATGCACACTGACCGCGGTTTCTACTCGATCATCGACTACACCGTCGACGGCCGTGAGACTCAGGCCGAGCTGGTGAAGGTCTTCGCCGAGATCCAGGATCAGTGGGTGAGCTTCTACCCTGGCTATTGCTCGGCCCGATTCCATGTGAGCACGGACGGCACCCGCGTCTACAACATCGTGCACTGGGCGAGCGAGGCTGACTACCGCAATTTCGTCGAGAGCTCCGACACCGAGGGCCGGATGGCGGCCATTGAGAAAGCGCTGGAAGGGCTCGTCGGCAAGGCCGAACCCCGCATGACCGGAGTCCCCACCTACACGGTCGTGCGTGCAGTGGGACCGCGGACGCGTGACTAGTTCCGGTCGCAGCTCCGGATTGCGTCGCCTCCGGGCATATGGCGTGATCAGCCGTTGAACCGTGCATGACGGATCTGGTTGAGCGGCTGGTGCCGGACCAGGCCGTGTCTCTTAACTGCGGGCACACGCGAGGGGCTTCGGCCGGGCCTCGTAGAATCGTGGTGTGGCATTCATGAGCACTCCGCACTGCTGCTTCCACTGATCGGGAGGCTGTGAGGGCGATGCCGGACGGCATCGCCCTCCTCGGTATGCCTGCCGCGTGACCCGCGTTTCGGCGCTGCCCGCACCGAGGGCCGCCGCCGATCCGTCCTCCTTGGACGGCCATCTTCCGAGCGCGCGTGCAGGCACGGTTCCTTCCCTTCACCGTTGCCAGGAGTGTCTTGTGCCTGTTTCGCTTTCCCCTGCCCTCGAATCGTTCCTCGATCTCCTGCGCTGTCCGACGTGCGGCGCTTGTCTCCACCCCGGCCGCGGCGCGCTGCGCTGCCCGGCGAGCCACACCTTCGACATCTCCCGTCATGGCTATGTCAGCCTCCTGACGGGCGCCCGTGCCACCAGCGGCGACGACGCGGCCATGGCCCGAGCCCGGGACCGGTTTCTGGCCACCGGCAGGTACGGGCCGATCCGCCGGATCGTGGCTCACCTGGCGGCCGACGCCGTGCCCGGGCAGAGCACCGTGGTGGACGTGGGGTGCGGCACTGGCTACTACCTGGCCGGCGTCCTCGAGCAGTTGCCCAGTGCCCGCGGTCTTGGTCTGGACACCTCGGTGCGCGCCCTGCGCGCGACGACCCGTGCCCATGAGCGAGCAGCCGCTGCGGCCTGGGACGTTTTCCGCCCCCTTCCACTGGCCGACGGGACGGCCGACGTCGTGCTGGACGTGTTCGCCCCGCGCAACCCATCCGAGTTTCACCGGGTGCTGCGCCCGGGTGGTCGGTTGGTCGTGGTACGTCCGACCGGGCGGCACCTGCTCGAATTGCGCAGCCAGGTGCCCGGAATGGTCGCGATCGACCCGGCCAAGGAACGTCGTCTGCACAAGGTGCTGGCCCCTTTCTTCGAGGCCGCGGGTACCAAGCTGGTGGAGTACGTCACGTCCTTGACCCGACCGGAGGCCCTTGATCTGGTGGGGATGACCCCGAGCGCACGCCATCTGAACGGTTCGGACCTGGGCGATTACGGTCTCGTGCCCGACCAGGTCACCGTGTCCGTGCTGGCCACTGCCTACCGGCCTCGGTGACCACAAGCGGGCGCACGCGCCTACTGACGGACGAACAGTGGGCACGCCTGGCGCCCTACCTTCCCTGTAACACGGGGAAGGTAGGGCGCCCGTTCGCCGACCACCGCCGCGTCATCGAGGGAATCATCTACCGGTACCGCCCCCGCGGGGGAAGCCGGAAGGGGGACGGGCGGCCATGGTCCTGACACCTGACGCTGACATCGCCGTGCGGTGCGACTGCCTGTCAGGCCCGGCGGTGGCCGGAGCCGGCGGGGTGGTGAGTGTCAGGTCAGGACCCGGGTGGCGCCCCGGAGACTCGGGGGACGGATCCCCGAAACGCGCACCCACCCCGCCCAACGAGCAGCCACGGCCCCAGACACCGCTGGATCCGCCCCCGCACGCGCACGACATGCGCGCCCTGAACCCACAGGTCCGTCAGTCCGGGCAGGTGATGATAATGAAGTCCGGCGAGAATCGAGCGGTGAGGGCACCGGCCGCCGGCCCGGCAGAGGGTGAGGTCGGCCGGGCCGAGGGTGCGGGCGGAGGAGCCGATGTCAGCTGTCGGTGTGGAGGTGGGCTCGCACGGCGTCGACGAACTCGTCGACGTGTTGGAAGACGCCGCCGTGCCCGGCCCCTGGGTAGATGATCAGTGTGCTGCCTGGAATGCGGGCGTGCATGTCGCGGGACAGCTCGGTGGGGACCATGCGGTCGTGGTCGCCGTTGGCGATGAGCGTCGGGGCGCCGATGCGGGAGAGGTCCTGCGGCTCAGCCCGGCCCCAGCCCCGGATGGCGGTGATCTGGCGGTGAAAGGACGACAGCGTAATGGGGGCGTCACGGTCCATCACGCGCTCGCGCAAGCGCGCGAGGTAAGCCTTGGCTGCCGCCTTGCCCGCTGGAGTGCGGGGAAAGAACAGGAACTCCTTGGCATCGGTGCGGGCCATCGCGGCACGAGCCATGTCCCGGTAGACGTAGGCTCCACCCGTCGGACGGTCGATGCCAGTGCCCCCGGCGGGGCCGGTTCCGGCCAGGACGAGGCGGCGCACGACCCCCGGCGCATCGAGGGCCACCTGCTGGGCGACGAAGCCGCCGAGCGAGAATCCGAGCAGGTCCATCTGGGTCAGGCCGAGGGCGGCCACGAACCCCTCCACCGCACGCGCCATCGCGGCGACGGTGCCTGGGACACGGCCGGTGGATCCGCCGACCCCGGGGAGGTCGAGCGCGACGATGCGGCGGTCGCGGGCGAGCGCGTCGACAAATCGGGGATCCCACTCGTCGAGCGTGGCGCCCAGGTGAGTGAGCAGGACCAGCGGGACGCCGTTCTCGGGGCCGAGGTCGCGGTATACGAGCGTGTTCGAACCTACGACGATGCGGCGGTTGGGCGCCGTGGCCCACGTGGTCGGGCGGGGACGGACGTTGGACTCAGCCACGGTTGGTCACCGCCTTCGGGTCGGTGGTGACCAGGACCTTGCCGCGTGTGCCGCCGGCGAGCGCCTCGTCGAGAGCCCGCGGGGTCTGGTCGAATGGGAGCACCCGGTCGATGATCGGGCGCAGCACCCCGTCGTCGACCAGCCCGGCGACCTGGCGCAGCGCGGCGCTATCGGGTGTGATGAACAGGAAGCGGTAGGTGACCTTGAGCGCGCGTGCCCGGCGGCGAGTACGGGCACTCAGGGCCCGGATGGCGAGCCGGACGACGGGGTTGACGCCGACGCGCCGCGCGAAGGCCGGGTCGGGCGGGCCCGTGATGCCGATGACGGTGCCGCCGGGGCGCAGCACACCGAGGGAAGCCTGCAGCGTGGCTCCGCCCTGGGTATCGAGGACGAGGTCGACGGGCGAGCCGGAGAGGCTCTGCGCGAGGTCGTCTCGGCGGTAGTCGATGACGATGTCGGCACCAAGCTCTCGGGCGGCTGCGATGTTCGCCGTCGAGACGGTGGTGGCGACGGTGCAGCCCAGGTGCTTGGCGAGCTGGATCGCGACCGATCCCACGCCACCGGTCCCGCCGTGGATGAGGACGGTCTGGCCCTTCTTCACCTTGCCCATCTCGACGAGGGCCTGCCAGGCCGTGAGCGCGACGACTGGAAGCCCCGCGGCCTCGACCAGGCCCACAGTCCGGGGCACGGGTGCCATCGTGGCGGCGTCGACCGCGACGAACTCGGAGAAGGTGCCCGTGGCCGCCAAGTCGACATAGCCGTACACGTGGTCACCCACGGCGACGTCTCGTACCGCGGAGCCGGCCTCAACGACCTCGCCGGAGAGCTCACCGCCCATGACTTTGGGTAGCCGGAACGGGAAGATTGCCTTGAACTCGCCGGAGCGGAGCCGCTCGTCGGCATGGTTGACGCCCGACGCGACCATGCGCACGAGCACCTCATGGGGGGCGGGGACCGGTACGGGCATCTCGACCTCCCGCAAGGGGGAGCCGTACCTCTCGAGGACGAAGGCCTTCACGGAGCACTCCTAGCAGAGCGTTTCTGGGGGCGGGTATCTCGGCGGCGGGCGCATCCCGAACGGTCGCCGTACTTTTTGACGTAGTTTGTGTTGTTCTGGCTGCGGCGCGGGCGCGTTTCGTCTTCAGCCGCGTTCACTCATCAGGCGGCCGCGCCGGGTGGAGGGGTGAGCGTCAGCCCGCGTTCGGCTGGGGTGCCGCGGACAGGCTCTGCTTGACGTACCGGCTGGTCTCGTCGGCGAGGATCTCGGGCAGGCCGGTCTCGATGCCGTACAGGGCCTGGGCCGCGACGTCGGCGGCGGCGACCTTCTGGTCGGCGGGCACGCCGGCGGCCATGTCGGTGTCCATGTAGCCGACGTGCAGCGCCGAGACGGTGATCCCGCGCGGCGCCAGCTCCTCACGGGTCGCGTCACTCAGCGCCCAGGCGGCTGCCTTGGAGGCCGCGTAGGAGCCGAGGCCGGCCGGGTGGAACCAGGACAGGGCGGACAGGACGTTGAGTACGGCGCCGCCGCCGTTGCCCTCGATGACGGGGGCGAAGGCGCGGGTCGCGGCGAGCGGGCCGAAGAAGTTGGTCTCCATCTCCCGGCGCACCTCAGCCACGTCGCCTCCGATCAGCGTCGCGCCGGTGGAGATGCCCGCGTTGTTGATCAGCAGTGTCGCGTCGGACGCCACGCGGGCGGCCTCTCGTATTGACGCCTCGTCCGTGACGTCCAGCCGCAGCGGGATGACGCCCGGCACGTCAACCGCCTCGGGGCGTCGGGCCGCGCCGTACACCTTCGCGCCACGTCCGACGAGCTGGGCTGCCAGGTGCCGCCCGAGCCCCCGGTTTGCGCCGGTGACGACCGCGACCGCGTTCTTGAGTTCCATGCCTGCTCCTGCTCCTGACGGGTGCCGACGGCAACCCGCACACATTAGATTACGCAATCAATCTAAACATGGAGTTACGATAGATGCCAGTCGACATCCAACGGGAGGTGGCCATGGGCCGCGTATCGCAGGCGCAGGCGCAGGAAAATCGCAGGCGGGTGGTGGACACCGCCTCCCGGTTGTTCCGGGAGCAGGGCACCCAGGTCAGCGTCGCCGACCTGATGAAGGCGGCCGGTCTGACGCACGGCGCCTTCTACAAGCAGTTCGCCTCCAAGGAGGCGCTCGTCGACGAGGCCACCGCCCACGCCTTCGCCGAGCTCGCCCGGCGCTACACCGAGGGACTTGAGCGGTATGAAGGGCGGCGCGACGCCGCCCAGCAGGTGCTGATCGACACCTACCTCTCCGTCGAGCACCGTGACGGCCCGGCGGACGGCTGTCCGGTCGCCGCGCTCGCCTCCGACATCGCGCGCGAAGGCGGGGGACGTGAGGCCCGTCGCGTCTACACCGAGGGGGTGGCCGACTTCGCCGACTTCCTCGCCACCGACGACCAGGACGGCATCGTCCGCCTCTGCACCCTGTTCGGAGCGCTGGTCCTGTCCCGGGCCACCAACGGCTCCCCGCTCTCCGAGGAGATCCTCGCCGCCGCGCGCGCAGCCTTGACCGAAGCAGGCTGATCAAGGGCGCGGCGCGGGTGTCCGCGGCGCGCGCCAGCGGCGGAAGGATTTCGGCGGCGGGCCGGCCCCGGTGCGTACGCGCGAGCTCCGCGAAGGCCTTCTGATACGGGGCGCCGTAGGTGCCGGAGCTATCGGTGAGCAGCCGGTCCAGGTGCTCACCGCTCATACTGATCTCGCCCATCACCGCATCCCTTCCCTCACGGGGCCAGCCGAGGTGCAGTGGTCTCTGGCTCATGGGCCCAGCTTCCCGGCCCGTGCCGGCCCTGCGGCAGAGCGCGGACACTCACCGGTCGCGTGAGTAGCCGGACACCCGCCGGCCGGCCGCCGTGCGCCGACCGCGGGTGCCGCTTCGATAATCGCGCCGGCGGGCGCTGTCACCGGGGCGTCTGGCGCCGGCTCTCCAGGCGCAGGATCATCCGGTGGGCACGGGCCGCCGACCGGCGGCGGCCCGGCCGAGGGCCCGGTACGAGCGGGCCGGGGGGGAGGCGCACATGACCGCCGCGGAACAGCTCAACTGGGCTGCCCTTTTGCGGTTCGACCAGGAGCGGGGCCTGGAGGGCCGCCGGCACGACGCGGAGGCCGCCGGCCGCCGGGGGGACGCCCGGGCCCGGGCCCAGTACCTCCAGGAGGTCGCCCAGCTGGACATGCTGCCCAAGCTCTGGGAGCTCGGGGTCCCGCTCACCGAGGAGGAGTACCAGGACGCGGGGCGGGTGCGGTCGTGGATGACCCACGAGCAGGCGTCGGCCCGTCACGAAGCACTGTCCCGGTACCCGTCGCCGCCGGGCTGGAGCCGGGACCCCCACATCCGGTACTTCTGGTCCCCGGACGGCCACCTCATGTACGTGACGACGGCCCGTGACGACGGCCGCTTCGTCGTCAACCACGGTTTCCTGACGCCCGGACGGGCCGACCGGCTGCGCCGGGACATGCCACAGCTGGCGCACCTGGTGACCCTGTACGAGAGGAACCAGAAGGCGGGCCGGAGGCACGAGGGAGCCCCGCCCGGCACACCCCTCGTGGGCGTCGGCATACCGGAACCGCTGAGGCTGTGGCGGACCCGCGTGGAGGACGTGCTGCGGCGCAGGGCCGCGGAGTAGACCGCGACCGACGCCGCCGGGTGACCGGCTTTCCACCGAGAAGGCGGAGGAGAGCCAGGAGCGCGCCGTCAGCGCGACAGCGGGACTGGAGGGCAGCGCCCGGTCAGGGCTTCGGCCCGGTCCATGAGCGGCGCGGCGATGTCGGCGTACTCGCCGCGCGCGACGGACTGGAGCAGTTAGAGCACGATCATGGCTGAACCTGAAGGAGGTCTTGCCCGTCGTCGACTGCGGACCGTGAATCCCAGGGGCCAGCTCCTGGATGCGTTCGCGGGGAGAGGCGGTCGATGGGCAGCCTTGAGTGCTGTGACTGCTGCCGGTCCGGGGTTCGTGCCCGGATGCGTCCTGGCCCCGGTAGCGGCCGTCTCGGCGGACACGCCTCCGTCGCGCAGCTCGCCGGCCGCCTCCCGCGCAACACGGGAGGCGATCCGCTCCAGCACTCCGACGGCGCGCAGCGGCCGCGGACGGCGGCAGCCACTCGACGGGGTCCTGGTCGGTCTTGCTCCGGTTCGAGCGGGCTGTCACCGCGGCCAGAGAGGCCGGCTGGCCTGGTCGTTCGCGTACGTCTCCCGACGCGCCGCCGTCCAGGCGGAAGCGCCGCTGTCCCAGGCCTCGGCGAGCGGGACCATGTGGTCGATGTCCAGCGCACCGGCCGGCGTCACCTCCAGGTCGTCGTAGTACGACCACCAGGTCCCGCCGGTCAGAGTGCAGCCCGGCCGCTGGCGGGTGTTGCAGCCGTCGGCCGGGACATCGCCGGCATTCAGTGTTTGAAGGAGGTCCGCTGGTAGCCGGTCCGGTCCTCCTCCAGGCGCAGCCGGGCAGTGATCATGCCGCGGGGCGTGATCAGCGCTCGGCTGCGCTGGGGACGTGGGCAGGCCGTACACATTCGATGAGGTAGTCGCCGGTGTGGGGGTCGATGGTCACGCCGTGTGCTTCGCTGTGGAAGCCGGGGAAGGCGCGGTCGAACGTTTCCAGGGCTCCGAGGTAGCGCAGGACGGGGCCGTTGGGGGCGCCGAGTGCTTCTCCGGGCATCAGGACGGGGATCCCGGGCGGGGTCACTGTGACCATGGCGGCGGCCACCCTGCCGGCGGCTCGGGCGAGGGGAAGGCGTTCGGTACCGCCGCGGATGAGCTGCTGATAGCAGCTCCGGGGTGGTACGGCCGGTTCGGGCAGGTCCTGGAAGGCTGTGTCCAGCGCGTCGATCAGTTCGGCCCGAGTGAGGTGTTCGTGCATCTCCTGACACAGTCTGCGCAAGGTCGTATCGCTGTAGCGCTGCGGGTGGCGTTCGACCAGGTCGGGCAGTACCTGCCGCAGGGGGGTGTCGGCGTCATGGAGGGCTTTGAAGTCCATGAGGGCGTCCATCAAGGTGCCCCACTTCCCCTTGGTGATGCCCATGGAGAACAGGACGAGCGTGGTATAGGTGTCGGTCTTCTCCACCACGATGCCGCGGTGGGCGAGGTAAGCCGTGAGGATGCGGGCCGGGATCCCCCACGAGTCGGACTCTCCGAGGGCGTTGACGCCTGGGCAGGTCAGCGTCACCTTGATGGGGTCCAGCATGCACTGGCCGTTCGACAGACCGGGGAAGCCGTGCCAATCCGCGCCGGGGTCGAGCTCCCAGCAGCGGGGATCGCTGGCCAGCAGTGCAGGGGAGGCGTCGGCGAAGGCGATAGTGGTCCCGTCGGCGGGGTCGGTGACCGTGTCGGGCTGCCAGACTCCGAAGAACCACGGCAGCCGGTCACCCGCCTCCGCGATGCGGCGCCCGGTCCGGACGATGGCCTGCCGGAACCGGATCGCCTCCGTGATCGCCTCGTTGACCAGCCACTCTCCCTGTGGGCCGTCCATCATCGCCGCAGCCACGTCCAGCGAGGCGATGACCGGGTAAAGGGCCGAGGTGGTGCCGTGCATCATAAACGCCTCGTTGAACCGGTGGTGCTCGACCGGCGCCCTGGGCGAGGACTTCACGTGCACCATGGCACTCTGCGACAGGGCGGCCAGCAGCTTGTGCGTGGACTGGGTGGCGAAGACGGTGGGGCGTTCCTCACCCTCGAACGTGTCCGGGCCCACGGCCATGCCGTAGCGGCCTGCGTAGAGGGGGTGGAAGCGGGCGTAGGCGAACCAGGCTTCGTCGAAGTGGAGACGGGGAGTGCTGGGGGCCAGGGCCCGTGCAGTTTGGACAGTGTCGTAGCACAGGCCGTCGTAGGTCGAGTTGGTGATCACCGCGTACTGGGCGTGAGGGGATACGGCGCCTGATGTCAGCGGATGGGCGGCGATCCTGGCTGTCACGGCGGCGGGCAGGGTCTCACGGGCGGGCAGAGGGCCGGCGAGGCCGTATCCGTTGCGGGTCGGGACGAGGTAGACCGGGCGCGCACCGGAGATCACCAGCCCGTGCAGCACCGACTTGTGGCAGTTGCGGTCCACCAGCGCAATCTCGTCGGCCGTGACGCAGTAGTGGCCGACCATACGGTCGGCGGTGGAGTCGCCGTGCAGCACGAAGTACGTCCGGTCAGCGCCGAAGACACGGGCAGCGTTGCGCTCGGCATCCCCGATGGGACCGTTGTGCTCGAACAGGGAACCCAGCTCCGCCACCGAGATCGACAAGTCGGTACGGAAGAGCCGCTCACCGTAGTAGTCGAAGAACGCCCGGCCGACGGGCGACTTCAGGAACGCCACCCCTCCCGAGTGCGCGGGGGTGTGCCAGGAGTACTCGTGGGCGTCGTCGAACCGGCGCAGCGCTTTGAAGAACGGCGGCAGGACGGAGTCGCCGTAGGCGCGTGCCGCGTTGAAGACACGGCCGGCGATGAAGGATGGTGTGTCTTCCAAGGGCCAGATGTAGCCGACGGCAGTCTCGGCCACCCACAGGGGCAGTCGTTCGAGGCCGTGATCGGACTCCTCGCTCATGACCACGAAGACGGGCAGGGCGGTGAACCGGCCGGTGATCTGCCGCAGGACCGCTCCTCCCCCGCCGCCTGCGTCGTCCCCCTTCTCAGACGGCAGGTCCCAGGCGACGACGGCAGCCGTCAGGCCCGCCTCCGTACGCAAGGCGGCACGGGCTCCCTCGACCGTCCGCGCCCAGCGCACTTGCAGCCCGCGGTTCTCCAGCTCTTTGCCGATCCGGCGCAACTGGTCACCGCTGACACCCCCGCCCAGGGGATCCTCACGCAACGCCAACAGGACACTACCGTTCGACATGACACTCCCCACCTGCGGCGATCGCGGCTGATGCCACCAAGTGTCGAATGCAAACGCCACGGACCAGTACGGAAACCCGGCAGCATCACCCATTCGAGAACACACCCCGGCCGGCAAGTCATCCGCCGCACGCGCCCCGCCTGTCGATGGCCAAACGGACCGACTGCTCACCCGCGCCCCTGACACCCGCTCCCGCCCGTGCTCCGCATACGGACGGCCATACCGGTGACGAGCTCGTCGAAGGGGAGGATCTGCTCGCTGACCCGCTGGCGGGGACCAGCGGCGGCCATTGGCGCGTCGTTGACGACTCCGAAGATCGCGGCGTGCGCGAGCCGGTTCACCCCCCAGCTGTACCAGCGCCCTCGCGCGGTCGCCGAGGTCCAGGTCCCCGGGGCACGCTCAACACCTTGTCCAGCGGACACCAGGAGCGCTTCGGGTCCACGCTGGCGGGCGGCACCCACGGATCGACGGCCTCCCGCACCGGTGCGGCCACAACAGGAGCGGGGCCGGAGTGCCATGCGGCACAGCGCCCCGGGGCGCCCGGTCTCGGCAGCCGAGCCCAGCCACCCCGCAGGTCGCAGCAGGGGCGAGGGCGGTTGTCGCCGCCGGGGCGGGCGCGGCCGCGGGTGCCTGCGCGGCGGCCGCGGTGGTGACGGCGGCGACGGCCTGGTCGCCGCAAGTCCTCCGCCCAAGAAACGGCCCGGATATCTCTTGCTGATTCGGCAATCTTGGAGAGCCGGCGGGCGCAGCTTGACGCGGGAGGCGAAGCACTGGGCGCCGTGCTGGAGGGGCGGCGCCATCCCTGGCAGAAGTTCGAATGCCCCGAGTGCCGTGGGACGTGGTACTCCAGCGACACCCCGTTCGGGAGGCGGAAGCGCTTCTGTCCCGTCTCTGGTGATCTGGTCTCTGTCTCAGTTGGTCGGGGCTGATTCGCTCGTTGTCTCAGAAGATCTGGTTCGCCAGGTTGTTTGAGGAGATCTCTCATCACTCCATCGACTTCAGAATGCGGTCGAGTGTCCGGCGACCCATTCTGCTCATCGTCGGATTGCTCTCGACGTAGTACCAGACCACACCCATTGCCTGTTGGAACGCCCATGCCTTGCCGCGCTCCCACTCCAGATCGTCACAGACCAGTGTCCTCCGGAGCACTTCCCGCGGGCCCCGCTGCAAAAGGTGCCAGGCACTGACCAGATCCAGCGCGGGGTCGGCCGGGCCGAAGCCGCCGGTGTCGAGTACGCCGCCGAGCCGGTCTCCCGCGACCAGTACATTGCCGGGAATCAGGTCCCCATGGCTCATCACGTCGGCACCCGTGCGTGGCAACTCCCGAAAGTGGCTCCACACCTGGCGCAGCCGGGGCACGTCGAGCAGCCCCTTACTCTCCTCGAAGCACTTCGCCATCCAATCGTCGTGGTCAGCGAGAACGCCGCCACGGCCTTCGCCGCTGAAACGCCGCCCCCGCGTCTCGGCGTTCCGGAGGGCTGCGATGAAGGCCGCAAGGTCCTCGGCGAAGGCGTCCGACTCGCTCGGGTCGGCATCAAAGGCGACCGTTCCCGGTAGCCATGTCTGGACCGACCACGGCATGGGGTAACCCGCTCCAGGCTTTCCCAAGGCGACGGGCTCCGGGGCGGGGAACCGAGACACCTGTGCCAGCTCCGCGCTCGCCTGGGCTTCCTGTTCCAGAACCGCCAGCGCCTCAGCAGCATCGGCCAGACGCAGTGGAAAACGCGCCGAGAGGTCGTTCCCGATGCGGAAGATGGCGTTGACCGTCCCGGTCGACGACACGAGTCGGATCGCCTTGCCGTTCCACTGAGGGAACTGTTCCCGGATCAAAGTCGCAACGATTTCGGCGGTCACGTCCACTTGGTCATCGTGCATGGTCACCTCTCGCAAGCTCTTCCACCAGTCCAACTCGAAACTCCGGAAGCAGACCAGATCAACTGAGACAACAGCCAGTATTCAGACGCCAGGGGCCAGATCAACTGAGATTTTCGACCATCCAGATGTCTCATCCGGTCTGGTCACCCCAGGTCACAGCCGCAACTTCGGACCAGATCACTTGAGACGGGACAGCTCCGACAGCCGGTACTGCTCCCCGCGCTGCCGCACGCGGGCCTGGCGGCGGCGGAAAGCGCAGCACGGTGCGTACCGCCTCCGGATCGGCGGCCTCCACCACCGCCCGCCGGCTTCCCCGCCCGGTCGCAGCGGAGCCCGGCGAGAGGTCTTTCCGGCCGGGCCCGCTGTGGGGTGGCGAGGGACAACGGCCGGGCGTGCTACACGGGGACGCGCAGCACGCGAACACTCCTCAAAAGCGGAGGAAAGGGGATGTCCGGTGTCAGGATGCCGCCGGGGCGGAACGTTCAAGCCCCGAGCCGGGTTCGTACGTCGAAGGAGTGTCGTTCCATGACCGCTGTATCGCCGCAGGACAAGCCCGAGCCTTTGCGGATCCTGGTGCTCAGCGCCTCCCTGCGCGCGGAGTCCTTGAACACCAGGCTGGCTCTGCTGGCCGAACGTCTCATCACCGACGTCGGCGCTGTCGTGGACCGCGCGTCGCTGCGCGACTTTCCGCTGCCGCCCTACGACGGCGACGTCGAGGACGCCGACGGTGTGCCTGCCGCCGCGGGCGATCTGGGCCGGCGTATCGCCGAGGCCCAGGCGTTCCTGATCGCCGCCCCGGAGTACAACGCCTCCATTCCCGGCGCCCTGAAGAATGCGCTGGACTGGGTCTCGCGGCTGCGGCCGCAGCCCTTCAAGGACCGGCACGCCCTTCTCCTGTCGGCCTCGCCGTCCCTGGTCGGCGGCAACCGGGGCCTGTGGGCCCTGCGGGTGCCGCTGGAGCACCTGGGCACCCGCGTCTACCCGGACATGTTCAGTCTCGCCGCCGCCCACCATGGCTTCACCGACACCGGCGACCTCACCGACACCGGGTTGCAGGACCGGCTCGCCGAAACTCTGCAGACGTTCCTGGGGCTCGTCGAGGCCGACACCCGCTACGTCTGCCTGGAACGGCGCTGGTACGAGTTCCTGGGCGACCGCACCGGGGCCCCGGTCACCCAGCGCGCCGAGGACTGACCTCCGGGCGCACCCTGCTGCCTTGCACCCCTCCCGCGGTGCCCGCGGTGCGCTACTGCGGACCGCACCCGGCGAGACGACGGTCCGTGCTTACGGGAATGCCTTCCGCCGGGAGGTGCGGGTGGCGTTGTAGAGGGAGAGGGCCAGCAGGACGGTCATGAGCAGCCCGGTGGCCAGGTACGGCTCTGGTGTGAAGGGGGTGAGCAGGATCAGGAGGGCGACGGCGGGGTGCAGGAGGGAGCGGGCGGCCTTCGAGCCGTGGGGGCGTAGGTGCAGCAGCCAGGTCACCGTGACGAAGACGGCCACCGCGGTGGAGAAGACCCAGGCTCCGGCGAAGGCGGAGATGTGGCCGTGGCCGTCCAGGAGGGCTGCGCCGATCTCCAGTCCGGTGCCGACGGCGGCTGCGGAGCCGAGGACGAGGTAGTGGCCGTAGCCCCAGCGGAACGCCTGCCGGTTGTCGGTGACCAGGCCCTCGTCGGTGGGGCGGGCGAAGTACATCCACCAATGGTGAAGACGGTCAGCAGGCCGCCGAGGGCGAGCAGGGACAGCTGCAGGAGGTGTTCGCCGTCCAAAGCGTGCTGGACGGCGATCGTCGCGGACTTCACGGTCTCGCCCAGCACGATGAGGGTGAACAGGCCGAAGCGCTCCGCGATGTGCTCGGGGTGCCAGGCACTGGGGGCGTCCCGTTCGCTGATCACGGGCACCAGGAGCTCGCCTGCGACCAGGACGATGAAGAACCACGGCTGCCAGCTCTCCGGCATCCACAGGAGACTGCCACGACGAAGCACAGGTCGAAGAAGTCTCCAGCGTGGTTGCGGTGCGGTGCTCCTCCCCCGAATCGCGGCCTCGCATCGTACGGCGCGAAACGTGCGCGGCGTGCTTGGGCAAGGACATGAGCGGGCTCTCTCTCACGACAGCGGACGGCTGCAGCCGGGTCCGGTACCGGGGGGTTGCTTGCTTCTACCGAACAGGCCCAGGGCCATCGATTCGGGTCTGGCCACGCCGCAGGCCTACCGGACGGCTTGCGCACGTCAGCGGATGGCCTTCTGCCGGGGGGCTGGCCACGCGGTGGCCCGCCACGCCCGGTGCTGGCCGCGCGAGCCGGCGTCCCCAGCGTGGGGACCGACTCCGAGGCGCAGCACCCACGGGGGCGCCGACCGCCGGCCAGGGGTCGGATACGTATCAGCTGAAGAACTGCATCAGTTCACGGGTGAGCTCCTCGGGCCGTTCCTGGGAGAGGTAGTGTCCGGCGCCCTTGAACTCCACGTAGCGCACGTCGGCGGATTTGCCCTCGAGGAGGGCGGGGACGAAGCCGAAGTTCATGCCGCCCAGGCCCAGGACGGGCATGAGCAGCTGGTCGTAAGTTCGGGCGTCTTCGATGTCGCGCCCGAAGGTCTGGTACCAGGCGTTGGAGGCGCGGACCGCTCCTGGCTGCTCGTAGGCGGTGGCATAGATCTCGCGGCTGTCCTCGTCGATGGCGTCGGGGTCGAGGGCTTCGAGGCTGATGAGGTAGTCGATCAGGAGCCGGTAGCGGCCGGCGAGGAGCTTTTCGGGCAGGTCGTCGACCTGGTTGAAGGCGAACCACCACAGGTGCGGCTGTCCGGGCTGGGGCAGCATCCGCATCTCGTTGAAGACCTCGCCGGGGTGGCCGACCTCCCACAGGGCGAGCTTGCTGGTGGCTTCGGGGTGGTTGGCTGCGAAGGCATAGGCGATCATCGAGCCGATGTCCTCGCCCGCGATGTTGACTTTCTCGTGCCCGAGGTGGCGGACAAGTTCGTAGATGTCGCGGGCCATCGTCTTCTTGTCGTAGCCGCCTCCGGGCTTGGCCGAGTCACCCATGCCGCGGTAGTCGACCGCGATGACCTCGTACCGCTCGGCGAGGACGGGCATGATCTTGTGGAACTGCCACCACGTCTGGGGCCAGCCCGGCAGGAGCACCAGCGGTTCCCCGCGGCCGCCGCTCACATAATGCAGGCGGGTGCCGTTGACCTCGGCGTAGTGGTGCTCGAACCCTTCCAAAGCGGGTCCGGCCGGTGTGGGCGTGGGGGTGGTGGTCATGTCGTTTCCTTGCCTTTGCCCGGTCGGGGGGCCGGGCGGTGTCGAGGGTGAAGCTTGAGGGAAGGCCGGGCCGCCCGCCGGGGGGGATGCCGGGCGGCCCGGGGGCTTGGGGGTGCCTACATGTCGTCGAGGTGGCTGATGACCTCTTCGAAGGTGATCTGGACGAGCTTGCCGCCGGCCTCGGTGGACCAGTCGACACCGAGCTCCGCCACCAGCTGGTTGGTCGAGGTCGTCACCACGCCGTAGTTCTCCCAGCGGCGGCGTGCGGCGTCCTCGCCGATGGCGTTCGGGGAACCGCCGGCGTCCTGGACGACCTGCACGTTGAAGCCCTCCTCGACCATGCTGTGCTGACGGGCTTGTGGAAGGACCCGCCGGCAGTGCTTTTGCAGGGGGTAGGGCCAGGCCGGCGGTAAGGCTGTGACGCCCTTGGAAGCGCCGTGCGTATCGCGTCGATGACGTCCGTGGTCCGGCAGTCGGCAGCCTTGGCCACGCCACGTGGCGCAGCGTTTCTTCGGCGCGGCCTCAGGCCGGAGCGGGGCCTGTCATCTGCTGGAGGGCGCCGAAGAAATCCTCGACGTGCCAGGTGGTGCTGATGCGGTCGGCGGCGATGTGGTGGATCTCCATGGTCATCATCTCGATGTGCCGGCCGGTCGGGGGCACACCGAGAAACTCCCCGGTCTGACGGCCGGAAAGTCGGGCGCGGACGGCTGCGGTGTCGCCGGAGACGACCACCTCCTCGACCGTGTACCGGAGGTCCTCGAAGACACTGTGCAGCATGCGCAGAGTCTGCTTCTGACCTTCCGGGCCGCCGGGGTTGCCGGGGACGGGCGGCTGAGGAGTCCAGTTGGTGGCGAGTGTTTCGTCGAGGAGGTCGGGGTTGTCGGTGTCGAACGCCTCGTAGAAGCGGCGGGCAAGTTCTTCGGCGCGGGTCATGACGTGCTCCTTGTGCGGTATCGGTTTCGTGAGAGGCGAGGCCAGCCCGGCAGGCAATTTCGGCGGTAGGCGGCATGCCGGCGGCGGGGCCGGGTCAGGCCGTGGTGATCACGAGCTTTCCGCGGACGTGTCCGCTGGTGGAGGCGGTATACGCCTGGTTCATGGCGGTCAGCGGGAACGTGGTCGTCTCTGCCACGCGCAGTGCGCCGGTGGAGACGAGTCGGGCCAGTTCGGCCATGTCCTCGTCGGTGGCCTGGTAGTTGAAGTTGACGGCGCGCACGCCCGCTTCGGCGAGCGCGTCGGGGTCGGCGGCGAAGACGGTGCTGGCCAGGCGCCCGCCCTTGCGCAGGAGCGGGGCGATCTTCTGGGCCACCACCTCGCGGCCGTCGACCAGGTCCAGGACCGCGTCGATGCCCTCCGGGTGTGCGGTGCGGACCGTGTCGGCGACGTCCGTGGTGCGGTAGTCGACGACCTCGGCTGCGCCGAGGCGGCGGGCGTAGGCGTGGTCCTGGGCCGCGGCGACCGCGATGACGCGGGCGCCGCGGGCTGCGGCCAGCTGCGTCACGTAGGAGCCGACCCCGCCGGTCGCGCCGACCAGCAGGAGCGTCTCGCCTTCCTGCAGGTCAAGCCAGCGGGTCAGGGCAAGGGCGGTTCCTCCGGTCATCGGCAGGGCCGCCGCCGCCACCGGGTCCAGGCCCTCGGGGCGCACAGCCAGAGCGGCGATGTCGGGGGATGCGGTCATGTACTGGGCGTAGGAGCCGTGCGGGTGGGCGGCCGCCGTGCCGGGACGGCGCATCCCGAAGACTTCCTGGCCCACCTCGAACGCCGCTCCGTCACCGGCGGCGCTGACGCGGCCGGCGACGTCGAAGCCGAGGGTGAGCGGGAAGGGGAACTCCGCTCCCGGGTGGGCGAAGGCTCCGCCCGCCAGTTTCCAGTCGATCGGGTTGACCGCTGCGGCGCGGACCTCGATTTGCACCTCACCCGGGCCCGGCTCGGGAACCGGCAGGTCCCGCACGGTGGGGGTCTGGCCGAAGGAGTCGATCGCGAAGGCATGCATGGTGGTCCTTTCCGCCGTTCACGACGGCTGCGGATGCGACAGGCGACGGCCTTGAACAGGCACCCGACACAATCCATAGACGGCTATGCTTCTTTTATGAGCATAGGCGTCTATGGAATAGTGTCAAGTGCATCCCGATCATCACGCGAGGACACGAGGTGGCCATGGCGGCACGCACACCTGACCAGGCGGCTCCCACGCCCGGCCCACCGGCCCGCTCAGAGGCGGAGTCGATGGTCTGCTACACCGTGAACCACGCCGCGCGCCTCCTCGGCCAGGCCATCACCACACGTCTCGCCGCCCTCGGCGCCTCCCCGGGCCAGCTGCCCACCCTCCTCGCGCTCTACGAGCGGGACGGGCTCACCCAGAGTGAGCTCGCCCGCCACACCGGCGTCGAGCAGCCCACCATGGCCGTCAACCTCAAACGCATGGAACGCGACGGCCTGATCACCCGCCGCCCCGACCCCACCGACGCCCGCCGCGCCCTCGTCCACCTCACCGACCGGGCCAAAGCGGTACGCCCTGAGATCCAGGCTCTGCGCACGGACATCGACAGCGAAGCCCTCACCGGCTTCACCCCCGAGGAACACACCCAACTCGCGGGCCTCCTCGACCGCCTGGTGACCAACCTCCACACCCTCACCGGCCAACCCGCCCCCTGAACCCGGCCGTCCGCCGCCCGGGCACGGCAGCCTGGCGTCCCGCGGGTTGCGGGCGGCACCACCGCACCGGTGTTCCCGGTGGACATGCCGGGAACTGGGTGCTGCACCACCGCTGGGGAGGGGCTGCGGACCCCACGAGCCGACCCCGCCATCCCGGCGGCCCTGCTGCGCGGCCCGGCCCGCGCAGCGTCCCTGGGACAGAACCTTTGCCGTCCCCTCCGTCATGGGAGAGCCCGTGAACGACGCAGACCGAACCGACCGGATGCCGCACGGAAGCGCCGTCGGCGGCGACCGCGCGGGCGTGGCCGGTCAGTTGGAGGGCGATCTGCTCGTAGTCGCGGGATTCGAGGTCCGGGTTCTTCCACGCAAGGACGGCGGTGACGAGTGGCTCGTGCGGGGCGCGGTCCAAGGGGAGCTCGGCCTCAATCAGCCCCTGAGGGTCGTAGAGCACGACGTGGGTGTCGCTCATCAGTGGCCCCCCGCGTCGTCGTCCTGGTCGTGGTCGCCGGTGGCGACGTCCGGGGCTTGGTCGGCGAGGAAGCGGGCGTAGCCGCGGTCGGCGCGGGCGATCAGCGCCGGGGAAGGCCGGCCGTAGTAGGGCGGATGGAGACCGGGGCCTTCCGGTTGGGGGCCGGTGGGTGTGGGTGGGTTCATGAGCACCGCCTCCGTTGCTGGGTGCGCCGGTGTCGTTTGACGCTACGGAGGGCCCGTACCGGCCCTGACGTGCGGTCTGATCATCCTCAACGCGCTCCACAGCCAGCAACAACGACCCGCTCAGCAACTGTCCGCTATGTTGCGGCGGCTCGCATCCTGGCGCCGTACGTGGTGAGCATCCACCACTAGGGCCTGTGTGATGTCGTGATCAGCTTCTGAGTTCTTCACTCTGCGCGGAGTGGGATCCGGTAGGACTGGGGTCGTGACACGTAGGCAACTC
>NZ_JBHXSC010000082.1:0-27345 GCF_042716505.1 Streptomyces sp. NPDC058674 | reverse complement strand
CCCGCCGGCCGCCCAGCCTCGCGGCCTGCGCCGGGCCCCGGCCCCGGCCCGGCTTGCGCCGGGTGCCGCCGCGCGGTCCTGCCGTCCGCCGCCCGGCCCGCCGCCCCGCGACCCGGCCCCTGCCGTGGCCCGGCGCTGCCTGCCCGCCGCCCTGCCGCCCGGCGCGCGGTCCCGCCGCATGCGTCCGGCCCGCGGCCCGCGGCCAGTTCTCGGCCCCGGTTCTCGGCCCCGGCTCCCGCCCTGACTCCCGCTCCGACCGGCCGGCCCGGGCGGTGGCCGCCTCGTCGAGGCGGGTCTTGGCTGCGGTGGTCTGGTCGGTGTCGGGTCGGGTGGGGGCCGTGGCGGCTCCGGCGGGCAAGACCGTACGGTGCCGGCGGGACCGCGATGCTTGCCGTGTACACGTACAGTTCGTGACGGGGCTCTCCGGCCCGTACGGTGTGGATCACCGCAGCTCCTGACCGCGTGCCCCGTCCGGGTACGGCGGGCTCTGCTGCTCCGTCCATCCGTTCCGTGGGGGAAACACCGTGCGCAACCCGTTCGTCCGCCGTGCCGTCCTGACCGCTTCCGTCGTGTCCCTGGGGCTGCTCGCCACCGCCTGCAGTTCCGGAGGCTCCGGTGACAAGACTGACGCCAAGCCCTCCGCGGCTGCCGTGGCGACGTCGCCCGCCCCGCCCGCCCCGGCCGCCAAGGGGAAGTCGGACGCGGAGACGGCGGCCCTCGTCGTCACCCAGGCCGACCTGAGGGACCACGTGGTGTCGGCCGAGGGCGCCGGCAAGGCCGCCGCCGTGCCGGTCGAGGTCGACAACGAGGCCTGCCAGCCGCTCGGCCGGATCCAGTCGGCGCAGAAGGTCGGTGCGCCGACGGGCGTCGGCCGGACCGCGGCCAAGGTCAAGCCGCAGGAGCCCGCCGCGAACGCCTCCGCTGAGGAGAAGCTCAAGGCGGGCCTGCAGGCGCTCGGCGCGGACCAGACCCTGGTCACCATTGCCTCGTACGACGGCAAGGGCGCCGAGGAGGCCTTCGCCTCCCTCAAGGCCGCGGGCACGGCGTGTGCCGCCGGATACACGGTGACGGCCGATGGCGAGAAGACCAGGCTCGACAGCGTGACCCCGGCACAGCCCATCACCGGTCCCCAGGAAGCGCTGCACTACTCCGTGGTCATGGACCTGGGAGACGGCGAGAAGTCCACGGGCAACCTGGTGGCCGTGCGCGAGGGCAACACGCTGGCCACGTTCTACACCTTCGGTGTCGACGCGCAGTTCCCCGGCGATCTCGTCGACATCCAGCACACGAAGATCCGCTGACGCCCGCCCGCACGCCACGGGATCCGGCGTGGGCCGGTGCGGTCGCCGGCTCCTGCAGGGTCTCGGCGCTGTGCCACAGCCGGCGGTCGGCGCGGCACCCGGACAACCGGCCCCGACGGAAGCCGCGCTCCCCGCCCACCGGCGGCAGGCCGCACCGGCCAAGAGCGCGGGACGTAGCCGGTGACAGCGGCTGCTCCCATACCCGCAAGCGGCCGTAAGGGGCGGTGTCCGCGTCTCTTCGCCCGGCGGCCGTCGTCCTCGACGGGCCCGGCGGCCGGGAGCGTGCAGGCCGGGGCGGTGCGTGGCGGGGCGGGATCGTGCGGTGGTGGTCACGAGAGGGCAACCGCCCGTCCTGCGGGGCGGGCTTGACCGCACCGTCCGCTCAACCGCTTCTGGTCTCACTGTTCGTCGGGAGCGGGGCTCCAGACGGTCGGTCCGCCGCCGCGCCATTCGATCAGCAGCGGATCGTCGAGCCTGACGACGTCGGGTTGAGGCCGGCCCTGCGCAGGAGTTCGAGGAGATCGGCGGGGCCGCGGGCGCGGCCGAGGACTTCGCCGTCACAGCGGACGCGGCGCCCGCCCGTACCGGCTCCCCCTGCTTCGCTGCGGCGCCTGCCCGGACACGGCCCTGACCGTTGAGCCGATCACGTCCGTTCCGGGTGTGCCCGTCCTCGACGTCAGGGCGTTCAACCGGGTCCGTCCCGCATTCGGCGGCGCGGTGCTGCTCGCGCTGGCGGTGGTGGCCGGGACGGCCCCGCCGGACCAGGCCGCGCCGGCCTACCGGTGCTCCAGGAGCGTGCAGACGATCGATGACGCGGGCTACTCCGGGCCCTGGCCGGACGACTGGGAGATGACGGTGCGGGTGTGCGCGGCGCGGTCCGGCCCGACGTTGCGCACCTACGCGGAGGCCCGGTGGGACGGGCCTGCTTATCAGGCGCTCGATGATCCGACGATCCTCGACGGGGCCAGGCTCCGCGTGCAGATCCGGCAGCGGGACGGCGCCGTCGTCGCCTCGCAGGACTCTTCCGGGATCGAGTCCCGGATGGAGGACAGCAACGGCCAGGGCGGTCACAACGGCACGTTCCGCACACCGACCCTCAGCCACCGGGCCGCCCCCGGCGCGCACGCGGACGCGGTGCTGCTCCTGGACTGGCACGGTGACGGGCGCGGCTACAGCTCCTACCAGTACGGAAGTTCCCCGGTCGTCTGACCGGGTTGCGGCCGGCCGGCCCGCGCGCGGCGGGCCGGCCAGCGGTGACGCTATGAGCCTGACACGCCATATGCGCTGGTCAGGGGCGTGCGGAGTTTCTGCAGGCTGGGTGTTGTGAGGAGTTGAGCGGGGCCCGCCACTGATCTCCGACAAATGATCTTGGAAGTTTGTCAAGTGATCTTGGCCGACGTCAGGTTTCTGCCAGGTGATCTTGACCGATGCTGGGCAGTCGGGCCTGCTCAGCCATTCACCATCGCGACACGTTGATGCGGCGAGGTCAGGGCGCGAAGTACCAGCAGTACAGGCTGAGGCGGTTCTCTGTCCGACTGTCGGCCAGAGCTGACACGCGTTCGACGAGGTCCACCGCGTAGTTCGGTGAGATCTCATCGTCTGGTTCGGAGGTGGCCTCGGCCCACGCACGAGCTGTAGCTCGGAGCCGGTCTCTTCCCGCAGTGGCCAGAGCCGTGCACAGTGGCTCCGGGACAGCAAAGACGGTAAATCCGTCATTGGCCATGGGCACCACGTCTCGGACCGTGCTCTCGGCGCCCGTCAGCTGAGCTCCCCACTTCAGAACCGCGTCATCCGGGTAGATGCCGTCGCACGGCACGGCCGGGAAGTCGTGACTACGGCGAGGGCCCACCCGCAGGGCGGACTCATCGTCTCTTGCAAGGTAGAACTCACCTACGCGCACCATCTGCTGATCTTCACATCCCCCACGGCGACTCCTTCGAGCGGCCGGTCTGTACGGCCATCAGGCACGGCGAGGCGTCCCGGTCCTCTGAATCGGTCAAGATCACCTGTCAATCGGTCACGATCGCCTGTCAGAGGACAGTCACCTTCCGGTGGCGGGCCCGCTTCGTTGTGTCCGGGCCGGGGGTGCCGGGGTCCTCCGCAGGGGTGATTTTTGCCCTCGTGTACGCGTAGGCGACTTGTGCAGTGCGCCCCCAACTCTCCCTTAAAACAGTCTTATTGACAACAAACGGGAGTTTCCTGGATGTTTCGGTCGCGGCCCGGTGGTCGGGCTACTGGTGGAGGGAGAACGTGATGGGCAGGCAGCGTGAGGCGTACGACCAGGGCCAGGCCGCGGGGCGTCTGCGGGTGCCGGTGGCGGCGTGGCGGTGGGCGGCCGGCACGGGCCTGGTGCCGCCGGCCGACGCGGGCCCGGGGGAGTGGTCGCGGGCGGTGGTGGAGGCGGCCGACCCGGAGGCGGTACGTGCCGCGCTGCGGGGGCCGGTGGGTGCGGGGTGGGCCGCGGACCGGCTGACGGACGCGCTCGGCGTTCCGCTCCCGAGGCGGAGGCCGCGGGTGACCGCGGCCGCGGTCGGCCACCTCGTCCGCGCCGGCCTCCTGGTCCGCCTCGGCGGCGACATCGAGTTCCCGGAGGTCCACCCCGATCAGGTGGAGACGCTGGCCCGCCGCCGGGACCTGCCCGTCCTCCTGGGCCACCACGTGCCTATCGGCCCGGACCAGGCTGCCGTACGCCTCGGCATCCGCCGCACCGACTTCAACCACCTGGTGCGCCTCGGCTGGGTGTCCCCGGTGGGCATGGCTGCCGTCGATTCCGGGCGGGCGTACGGGGGAGTGGTGCAGGTGCCGTTGTACTGCGCCTTCCCTGTTGTATCGGCGTGTTGAAGGTGAGCCGAATGATTGGTGGCGTGTGGCCTGGTCTGGGTTCCCAGGGCCATGTCACGGCGCGACGTCCGAGTTCAGCTTCGCCGAGACCGGCGTGGCGCCGGTCGGCACGCGCCGGTTGTGTTTCTCCTCGGTGGGCCAGTGAATCTTTAGGCTCAAAACTCGCTGTTCGAATCCGACTGTCGACCCGTAGTAATGGCTTCGTGGCCTGACCGGCCGTCCGCGATCAAAAGGAGCCACGACCGATGACTCGTCTTCGCACCACAGGTATGGCTCTCGCCGGTGCCGCAGCGATGTTTGCTCTGACCGCCGTGCCGGCCCACGCTGCCCCTGGTGACGTCTCCACCTCCTGCGCGAGCGTTCTCACCCCGACCGGGTACGTAGACGTCAGCTGGGGGTACAGCAGCAGCTGCGGCACGCAGAGCTTCAGCCCGAACATCAAGCAGATAAAGCAGCTCACCGGGCTGCCCGTCGGCACCGTGGTCCAGGCCTGCGCCTCCACGTACCAGCCTGCGGGCTGGGTTCAGACCGGCTCGTACTACAGCAGCAGCTGCGTCTACTCGTCGAACCCCAGCTTCAACAACAACGCGTGGCAGCTCAAGCGCGTCTCCTGATCCGGGATCGCGGCATGGCTCCATATGCGGGCGCCGTACGGATCGGCAGCTCGGTCCGGTCCGTAAGCTCCAAGCGGCCACCGCGGTGCCTGTGGGCGCAAGCCGATAGAGCCGTCCCGCCACAACTGCCAGGGGCTCCGTGCGGGGAATTGCCAACACGCGGAACCTGGCAGGGAATCCGCGGCCGCTGTCGCGCTGCTGCCGCAGACCCGCCCGCCGTCGACTGGCGACAGGTCCGCCGGACCGGCCCCGGCCGACGCCCCCCGCTCGCCGCGTTGCAGCCGGCCCCCCCCCCCGACGACACGGCGTTCTTGGCGGCGGAGGTCGCGCGGATCGCCCGGGTGGGCCGCGCCGCGGTCACCGTGTGGCGCCGGACCCTGCCCGGCTTCCCCGACCGGTCGCGGGTACCGAGTGTCGGGTAGTCGTGCCTCGACATGACGGCGGCATACCGCCACGTCCCGTAGAACCACACTCGCAGAGCCGGGCGGTCGCCCGCAGGCCAGGACCAGACTCCCGGCTCCGGCCCCTCCTCAGGTCGCCACGGTCGGGACTCCACCGGCTCTGTCAATGTCGTGCTCACCCCTCGACCGTACGCCGCTGGCCCCGGTCGTATGGGCCGGCTTGCGCGGACCGGTTCAGTTGCGGTCCGTGATCACTGTTCTGGGTCGCCCAAGGACAGGGCCGCAGCAACAACGACGTCGATCGTTCCGGTCCTGGCGCGTTTCGGGTCGCCCAGCCGTGCCCGGATCAGGTATCCGAGTTGGAATCGGCTCTCAGCCCGGAAGCTCTCCATGACGTCCGCGATGTGCTTGCGGCAGGTGCGCAAGGACATGCCGAGTCGTCTGGCGATCATCTCGTCCTTCATGCCCTCGGTGAGCAGTCGCACGATCGCCTGCGCGGCTTCCGTCTTGATGGCGGGCGTTCCGAAGTGGCCGGGGTTGAGGGGTGTGGCCTGCACCCACGAGTGGTCGAAGACTGCGCACAGGTAGCTGACGGTGGAGGGGTCCTGGACGACGACCACGCCCTCGTGTTCGTCGGCACGGGGGATGAACGCGACTTTCCGGTCGACAACGGTCAGTGTGCCGAACAGCTCGGGCAAGGTGCGGACCTGGCCACCCGACGAGGCGAGATGGCTGACGTAGTCCTGGGTCGCTGCCGCGTGGCGGGCGGAGTGCTGGTAGAGGGTGCGCATCTGGATGCCACGCCGGGCGAGGGCCAGATCGCGCTCGTTGGCCTGCTCCATGCGCCCTGGCGGCAGGTACCTGCCGCGTTCGCAGGTCAGCACTTCCACCTGGCAGGCTGAAATCGCGTTCTCGAGCAGCTCTGTGGCGGATTCGAGTCCGTGCACCTCTTGGATCGGCGTGTGCCTGCGCCGACTGCGCTGTGTCTCGGCGTAGAGCGAACCCAGGACGTCGAAGTCACCCTTCAGTTTGTCGATGCGGGCCAGCTGGCCGCGCAGCTCGGCCTCGGCGGTGGTGAACATGATCGCTGCCGCACTCTCCGGTGCAACAGGCACCAGCCGCTCATGCGCTGCATCTCCGGGCAGGGGCCGGAGCAGGTGCCGGGCCCTGAGTGAGGCCGCGGCCTGCTGCACTTCCTTGGCATCCAAGGCGAGGTCGTGGGCAGCTTCCTCGACATTGAGATGTCCATTTTGTGCTGCCCAGCGAAAGACTTCGATTTCCGTTTTGCCCAACCGGGCAAAGTCCTCAAGCGTACGATTTTCCACTGTTTACCCCCCGGGGAAGATCCTGCACGCAGCTTAGTGCAGAGTGATCACTCTGGACGGGGAGGACTCGCCGGGGCAGTCTGAGAGTGCACAAGGAGTTACCGGAGGAATTCTCTCCGGGACGCGGCAAATGCCGACAAGTCCGCCGTGCGGAACCCACCTTCATGGAAGAGGTACTAACGATGGCCATGCTCAAGACCGTCTCGTACGCGATCGCCCGCCGCACGAAGATGACGGCCGTGGCCGGCTTCTACAAGTACTGATCTCGCCGAGGTCGATCCGTGTAATACCTCGGGCCGGGGCGAGGCGCTATCTCGTCCCGGCCCGAGGGCCTTGCGATGCACATCATGGAGGAGCCGATGAACCGACCGCCAGGTCCGCTTGGCGGGCGCCTTGCCGGTAACGGTCCCGTTTACGACCAGGACCGCCTCGGGTTCATGGTGCAGATGTCAGACAAGTTTGGCGCGATCTGGTCGTTTGACCGCCACATAGTGGTCGTGGCCGACCCGGCACTGGCCGGGGAGGTGCTCACACGCACGAACACTGATTTCGGCGCGGAGGTCGACTTCCTCCACCGCAAACAGAAGGATGATGCGGAGACTAAGCAGCAGTGGGCCTCATCACGCGCTGCCCGCATGCGGCACATGCGCCCCTCCTCCATGCAGGTAAAGATCCCCGGGATCGCCGCGGAGCTGGACGACGGGATTTCCTCTTGGAGAAGTGGCGAGATCGATGTGGTCGATCGTATGCGCGTGCTCACGGCCAGGGTCGGAGCCGTACTCTGCCTCGGTGAGTACGCGTATCTGGTGGCAGGCCTGGGGCGAGACCTCTTCGATGCGCTGACCCCGGTCGTCAGCAGCTCCGTTTCCCTGCCGCTCGGGTTCCCGCTCCCGCGTCACCGCCGGGTCGTACGAGCCAACCGCACGCTCGAGCAGGCCATCAGCGAGGCGATGATCCTTCGCCGGGCCGCGGGCCAGCGCGCGACCGGTGACCTTGTGGATGTGCTGATGCAGCCCACTGCCCGGCACGGCGTACTGCCCGATGCGGTCATCCGCGAGACTCTGGCGGCCACCCTGCTCGCGTCGGAGAACACCTCGGCCGCCGGGTTCGGATGGATCGTCCACGAGCTGACGCGGCATCCGGAGATCCAGAGAACGGTCGCGGCCGAGGCGGAAGCGGTGCTTCCGGCATCCGGGCCCATCACGCATGATCACTACGAGCGGCTGAGTCTTACCGCCAGGGTGGTCCGAGAGGCCCTCCGCCTCTGGCCACCCAATTGGATGTTCGCCCGCCACGCCATGCACGAGACGCTGCTGGGCGGCTACACGCTGGAGCCCGGTACCAAGGTGATGGTCCCCGCGTACGTGATGCAGCGGGACGCGCGATGGTTCCCCGACCCGCTGGCATTCGACCCGGACCGCTGGCTGCCCGATGGCTCCGGCAGTTTCACCCCGCAGTTCGCATACATGCCGTTCGGCGCGGGCCCTCTGATCTGTATGGGGATGTCGTGGAGCATGATCGAGATGACGCTCGCGACCGCTCTCCTCGCGCGTGCTTTCCATCTCGCGCCTTCCTCGGCCGCCAAGGTGGTGCCCGACCCTTCCCGCGGTCTTTCACCCAGTGGATTGCGGGTGCGGCTCGTAATCAGGTCGGACAGCGGTATCACGGCTGATCTCCCCACCGCCGGCCGAGCAGTGGCGGGATGTCCCACGACCGGCAGGGCGGAATGATGGACGGAACCGTTACATACGGCCAGCTTCTGCGCAATCGCGAATTCAGCGCCCTTTTTGCAGCGCATACCGTGTCGATTTTCGGCGACGTGCTGACGAAGGTAGCCCTATCTGTCCTTGTTTTCGACCGCACCAATTCCGCTTTGATGGCCGCCATTACGTTCGCGCTGGGTTTCATGCCCCAGATCCTCACGGCGGCCCTGGCTTCTGCGGTCGTGGACCTGGTTCCGGCTCGGCGGCTCATGCTGATCGGCGACGCGAGCCGAATGGCCTGTGTCCTGGCCATGACCATACCCGAAATGCCCATCGCTGTTCTTCTCATCCTGGTGACTGCCTCGGGGGCGCTGTCCCCCTTGTTCCGGGCCGCCAGGCAGGTGATGCTTCCCGATATGATCGGCATGAACGGGTATCCGCTCGCCAGATCCATGTTCTCGGGAACCATCCAAGTCGGGCAGATAATCGGTTTCGGTCTGGGTGGCGCCCTACTGATCATCCTGACGCCCAGGGCGACGCTGTTCGTCGACGCGGCGACGTTTGCCTTTTCCCTCACGATGGTGCTGATGTTCGTCCGGCCCAGGCCGGCAACCGCCAGCGGCACCCAGCGCAAATCGGGCATTATCCGCGAGACATTCCGCGGCAACCGGTCGATCCTCAACGATCCGGTCCTGCGACGGCTCCTGCTTCTCCAGTGGATACCGACCGCCCTCATCGTCCTGCCGGAGGGGCTCGCAGCGCCGTATGCCGCCGAGCTCGGTGGCGGACCCGAGAGCGTCGGGTTCCTCCTGGCCTTCCCCGCGGTCGGCACCGTCATCGGCGAAGCGGCCGTCGCCCGATTCCTGGGACCTCAGGAGCGAAGTCGGTGGGTACCCGCGCTCCTTCTCCTCGCAGGCGCCCCCCTGCTCCTCTTCGCTTTCTCACCCTCGCTGCCCTTGGCACTGGCCATGCTGCTCGTCAGCGGTGCCGGAACAGCCTTTGCGCTTCCCCTTGACCAGCTGTACGTGGAACGCGTGCCCGCAGGGCTGAGAGGCCGTGCGATGACGCTCACGGGAGCCGGCTCGATCGCCACCCAGGGAGTCGGTTTGGCAGTCGGAGGGCTCATGGCCGACTGGATGCCCATGCCCTGGGTGTTCACGAGCGCCGGAATCGCCGCGTTGGCGGCGGGCGCCCTCATCGGCCGGCACCGACCCTGGCGCATCACCCCGTCCAAGGCAGGTCCAGAGGCAGCTGAGGCCGACACTCCGGCCTCCCACCAGTCAGCTCGATCTACCGAAGGGTAGGGCTCCCCCGTGTCCTCTCCGTTGGAACGTCCGTCCGGCGCCACATGGCACCACCTCCCCCCCGCCGCCCCCCTCGGCCTCAGTTTCGACGCCGCACGGCTCGCAGCCGAGGTGAAGGGCCTCGCCGACCTCACGTGGCGCCCGAACCGCCCGGTCCACCAGAACGGACTGGGCGAGGAGGACACCTTCGACTGGAAGATCATTGCTCTTCGAGGCCCCACAGGAAACGTCCGGCGCACCGACCCCGGCGGCGCCGGACTCGAGGACCACCTCGACACACCTGTGCTCGACCGGTGCCCTTATCACGCCGAGGTCCTGGCCGCCGTTCCCGCCCCGTTGCACAGCGCGCGTCTCATGGCGCTCGGGCCCGGCGCGGAGACCCACGAGCACAGCGACGGGCACACCAACTTCCCCTGGGGGTTCCTGCGCCTGCACCTCCCCATCGTGACCCAGCCCGGCGCCGAGCTCACCGTGGACGGCCAGACGTACCACTGGGAGGCGGGCCGCCTCTGGTACGCAGACTTCGACCGGCTCCACATAGCCAGGAACCGGGGCGCCGAACGACGGATCCACCTCGTGGTGGATACCGTCCCGACTCCGCAGCTCATGGCGCACTTCCCGGCCGACTTCCGCGACGAGCTGCCCTGGAGCGATGTCCTCATGGCCAGGGAGCCCATCCCCCTGCAGCCCTTCGAACAGCTGGCACTGCGCTGTCAGGTCGACATCCCCGCGAACTTCCCCGACTGGTCGGACGACTCCGGAGTCGACCCCGACGACAGCCTGCCCGGCTCCGTCGAGGTACGGGACGGACGGCTAACGCTCTGCATCGCGGGTGAACCCCGCTTCGGACTCGTGCACATCGGGAACGCCGAGTTCCGACTCCAGGGCTGGACCGAGGAGCGGACCATCGTCCTCGACCTCGACCGCGCACAGCCCGTCGCACGGTTCCGCGTGCGCTGCGGCCGGTCCCTCGACGAATACCTGAGGCCGGCAAAGCCGGTGGCACACGCCGGCTCCACTCCATGACGGCACCGCTTCCCACGCTGCTGGAACTCGGCGTGGAAATGAGACCGACCACTCTCGAAGACGCCGGTTCCCTGTCTGAGGCGCTGCTGCGAAACCGCAGCTACCTGCAGCCATGGGAGCCGGACCGGCCGGAGGAGTACTACACCGAAGTCGGGCAGTTGTCCTGCATCAAGGAGCGGCTCGCACAGCGCCGGGCAGGCACGTCCATGCCCTGGGTGCTCGTCGAGGTGAAGACCGGGAGGATCGTCGGCGGGATCTCTCTCTCCAAGATCACTCTGGGGCCCCTGCGCAGTGCAAGCGTCGGCTACTGGACCGACAGCGAGTGGGTCGGGCGCGGTCTTGCTACAGCGGCTGTCGAAGCCGCCTGCCTCTGCGCTCGCTGGGACTTCGCCCTGCACCGCTTGGAGGCGGGCACGCAGCTACACAACCTGGCATCGCAGCGGGTCCTGAAGAAGGCCGGCTTCCACCAATACGGAACCGCACCGGAGTACCTGCACATCAACGGTGCATGGCGAGACCACCGGTTCTTCCAGCGGATCCTCCACTCCGGTCCTCCCCTCTGACCGGCGCTGGTCAGACTGCCGAGAACCGGCACCGTGGTCGTCGTCCAGGACGTGCGCGAGGTGCCCGAGGAGCACCAGGCCGTCCTCAAACGACGCCATGAACGGACCGGATGCGCGCCGCGCTGTACAAGGCGTGGGGCGAGCAGGAGCCGGCCCCTGTCCAGCAATCTGCGGCAAGTTGGCAATTCCATGACAATTCACTGTTCGATGGTGCCGGCAAGGTCAGTTGGCCAGGGGCTGTGAGCTTGCGAGACGGGTTTCATGGAGGAGTGCCGGTCCACTGACGTCACGCAGGACTCCGTCATCGTCGGCACGCGCCACACCGGCGGCAACGCAAATACACGCCGCCCGCATCGGCGTCCGCTCCGCCCCATGCCGGGGAGGGAGGACCATCTTCTCCCAGCTCTGAGGCATGATCGGATTCTCTGCCCGCCGGGGGTGACGGGAACGCCCAAGAGACCACCTTGGCGGAATCCGATGCAAAATCTGGCGTGATCGGCCAGCATCCCCGTGCCTCTGCCTTGGCTGTTGGACCCGGGTGGTTGTCGGCCCGCTCCCTGGCGCTGGCGGGTGCCGGTGGTGCACAGGCGTGCACCACCGGAACCCGCTCCACCGTCTCATCACCCCTGGAGCCTCGGCGAACTCCGGTGTCACGGCTGCCGCGCGTGGCTTCGCCGGCCGTTTCCCACAGGGCCTGCAGGGTGTAGCGCAGGGACCGTTCCTCCAGCGCGGTCACGTTGGCGTGCGGGAGGGTGGGGTCGATGACGACGCGGCCCCAGGCGTTGACGTGCTCAGCGATCAGCGCGAGCGTGACGGGACGCGGCGGGACCGGGGGAACGTCCACCGTCGTCCCGCCGGCGGCGGGCGCGTTCGGGGCGGTCTCGAGCAGGCCGGCCTGGACCAGCAGCCGGGCGATGGGCACGCAGGTGTCCTCGCGGCGGTGGAAGGGGCAGTGTTCGGGCTGCATCGGCTCCTTCTTCTCGTGGGGGAGCGCGCCATGCTAGCCCCGCCCAGGGCGCGGCCGGGCCGGCTATCGGTCGAGGGCGGTGATCCCCGCATCGAGGGTTTCCTGGACGCCTTGGGCGATGCTGCCCGGTGCGCCGATGCGGGCTAAGGCATCCCATTGCGCGGGGGTGGCCACCGCTTGGACGTGGGTCTTCTCCAGCGGGCCGAAGGAGCCGTCGGGGCGTGTGCCGAACTCGGTGGTGCGCCCCTAACGTCTTCGCCCGTATCGCTTCCGACCTCGGCGCCGACGCGCTGGCATCGACAGCCCAGACGTTCGGATTCAACAACGCCATGATAGATACGCCGTTGCGTGCCTTCGATAGCACCTG
The DNA here is from genome assembly GCF_042716505.1 of Streptomyces sp. NPDC058674. Classification (NCBI taxonomy): domain Bacteria; kingdom Bacillati; phylum Actinomycetota; class Actinomycetes; order Kitasatosporales; family Streptomycetaceae; genus Streptomyces; species Streptomyces sp. NPDC058674. The sequence goes on along the minus strand of NZ_JBHXSC010000082.1, from coordinate 14,933 downwards.
GCCGCGCAAGCCCGAGAATCCCACCCAGCTGGCCCTCATGGCCAACGGCCTGTTCGAGGTGAAGAGCACCCCGGTACAGATGGCCATGGTGATGGCTCTACTTGTGAACGGTGGCAGCCGCGTTCATCCCAACCTCGTCACCGGTTCGAACACAGCCATGCCCGCCCAGCGTGTCGTCGCCCAGCGCACTGCGGATCAGCTGCGGTCGGCGCTTGGGGACTCGTTCGGCACATGGGTACCCTCCGCTTCGGCCGCCTGGACCTTGTCGGCCACCCGAACCTCGGCTGGCCGACCGGTGGCCATCGCCGTCTACATCTCCTCTTCCGCTGACTCCACGTCCCAGGCCAGCCAGGTCGCGGAACGGATCTCCGCTGCCACTCGGAAGTGAGTGCCGGCCCTTCCGAGACGACCGTCACCTCCCTCCGATCGGGCGTGAAACGCGGGCGGCCGCCCGTTGAGGACGGCTGGCCGTCGGAGGTTCACGAGGAGTGGCAGGGCCGGCCGGAGGGTGGGGAGCGCGCCGAGCGCGATCGACTGCTGGGTCGGGAAGAGCGGGATCAGTGGCCCGCCCCCAGCCGGGACCCCCATGCGGCGATCGGCTCGAACGGGGGCGTGCCCTTCCCCTCCGCCGGAGCTCCGCCGAGGAAAGCGGTGCGGCGTCGGCGCCCTCGACGGGAAGGCGGCGCACTGCATTCGGGGCGAGCCACATCGCCTGCCAGAGCGAGCAGTCATCGATCCGGCTCGCCACGGGCAGGCCACACGCCACGCAGCCCACGTTCGGGCCGCCGGCCCCGTCGAGGCCGCAGCAGTAGCCACCTCCGCGATTCTCCGGGATCAGCGCGGTGCCGCGGGCATCGCCCGGCGCCACGGTGTGAGCCGTGTCTGCCGCGCCGTCCGCGTGAGGCCGCGCGCGTAGATCCGACGCGAGGTTTTGCCGCCACCCTCCTCACGGTGGCGGGTGCGTACCCGAGCGACGGGAACTAGGGTGACGTGATCAGATCAGATAGACGGCGAGGAGGTGCGCGCTCGGTGAGCGGCGTACGGGCTTGGAAAGGCCATTGGCCTCACAGCCCCCGGCACCCGCCTCCTCCAGCCCTCTCGGTGTCCTGACACAACGGCACGTTTCCTCTTGCGACAGGGGCAACGTGCACACGCAACACCTGACTCGCCCACTCAACGCATCACCACAACCGAATCCACCTGAGGGTGCTCCAGCAGGCGTGTTGCGACCGCGCCGGCCTACCGCCAGGAACCTGTTCATACGGTCTGAGTGCTGTCTTGGACCTCTGTCCGTGTTCTCCGCGACGGGAGGCCCCCTCTCTCGCCCGCAGGGGGCTGCCACGTGAACAGTTTTTCCCGTCCTGCGCCGGAGGCCGGATCGTCGGACGCGCGGATGCGCGCCGTTGCGGCGATGCTCACCGCCGTCCGGGCCCAGGACTCCGACCCGTTCGAGGTCGAGGCAGAGGACGAGCTTCCCTTCGTCCAGCTCGGCCACTGGATCGGCCTCGCCGACATCGATGCGAAGGCCAAGGAGCTGTAGTGGCTCCTGGCTCTCCACCTCAACCGCCGCCGCGGGGACCGCTACGTATGGCCGACCACTGAAATCCTCGCCCTGCTGATGGGCTACTCCCGAGGCGACAAGATCACGAAGTTCGTGCGAGAGCTCGAAGGGATCGGTGCCCTCACCGTCATCAAGGTGCCCGACGGCCGTGGTCCGCAGCACAAGAACGTCTACAAGCTGCGCAGGACCCCGCCCGCCGGCTACAGCGGCCCCCGCTCCTTGGGGCAGTTCTACGACCAGCTCGGCCGCGCCTATGAAGAGGCGGTTCTGGAAGGCATCAAGGCTGCCGACACAGGAAGCCCCGCACGTCAGCTCGCGTCCCCTCAAATGGGGGGAGACGGGCGGGGCGTGTACCCCGAGTTAGGGGGCCACGTACCCCCTCAGCGGGGGGCGGACGTTGCCCCCGAGTCCGGGGCGGTAACTACAAGAAGCCTTAACAAGAAGAAGGACAACGAGAACCAGGCGCCTTCGGCGCGTAGCGCCGGTGACGCCCCAGGGCTACTACAGGTAGTAGGGCGCGCGCGACGCGCGGCCGGGCCGCGGCGAACGGCGCCCAGGCGCCGGGGAAGTGGTCAGGGGTCGGTAAGGGCCAGGTCCGTATGACGCAGGTCCAGGCGCGTGCGGTGCGTTCGGTCGAGGAAGGCTATCCACCCGAACTGGCGGGCTCCATGCCCGCCCACCGTCCCAAGGTGGTCCGGAACGTGATCCTCAGCCTGCTCGACGCCGGACCCGAGCAGCGCACGGCGCAGCAGCTCGCACGACGGATCTCGCGCCGCTGGCACGCGTGGGGATACGCGCAGAAGCACCGAAACGGCGAGATCGTCAGCTACCCGGCCGTCGTCAGCGAGCTGCTGAGGATCAATCACTGCGGGAATCCGCGCTGTGAAGACGGTGAGGACGTCGACGACGGTCATCCGTGCCAAGCCTGCCCCGAGAGGCACCGGATCCGGCGAAGCCGAGCAGGCGCGGTGCCCGCTGCGCGCCAGGTAGCGGAGCAGCCTGGCCGCTGGGATTGCGTGGAGCCGTCCTGCCGCCGGCCCGGCCGGGGTGAAGGGCCGCCCAGTGGACTGTGCTCGCAATGCCTGGAGGGGGCTGCGCAGGCGCAGAGAGCCGTACGGCGCCGGGCGGCAGAGTTCGCGCTCGAGGAGGATGCCCTGCAAAGGCAGGCGGCGCGTAGCCACGCTCAGGCGCGGCGGTGACGGGCAGGCCCCTTCCCGCGGATGCCGGGAAGGGGCCCGTCTGCGTCAGGCGGCGATTGAAGCCTGCCCGGCACCGCCCTGGGGCGGCTGGTACCGCGCGTCACAGGTCCGTGCTGGTACCACCCGTCACAGTTTCGTCGGCTCCGCTGTCCGCCGGGGTTCGCGGTCGAGGATGCTCTGCTCTCTGAGGGTCAGCTGCGGTCCGTCCAGCAGGGGCCGGCGAAGGCCACGGGCAGCCGCGAACAGGACGTCGGGGTGGCCCAGGACCGTGGCCGGCTTCTTCATCGTCATCACGTCGGTCAGTGCCTTGACGACGAGGAAGTTGCCGATGGCGGTGTGGTTGAGCCGGTGTACGTACCGGGCTGCGATCTTGTCGGCGAGGGTGGGGGCCTTGCCGATGGCGCCCGGATAGAAGCGGTCCTGGCCGACGGCGAGCAGCCAGGCCGCGGCGGCCGGGCGCGCGACGGCCTTCTGCGCCTGAGCGGCGAACTTCGGCGCGGTCACGGGAACCCTGGCGGCGGTGTCGCGCAGCGCCACCGCACCGAGGGCTGCAGCGGACATGCCGTGGCCGTAGACGGGGTTGAGGCTGGTGGCGGCGTCACCGACGACGACGAACCCCGCCGGCATGGCGACCTTCTCAAACCGGCGCTGCCGGTTGGCGGTGCGGCCGTAGACGACGACGTCGCTGACGGGCTCGGCGCGGGCCAGGAACTCGGCGGCCAGCGGGTGGCGGACGCCCCGGGCGAAATCCTCGAAGAGGGCCTCGTCGGCGCTGGGCTCGCCGCCTCGGGTGCCGGAGAGGCTGACGTGCCACTGCCCGTCTTCGATCGAGATGATCGAGACGACCTGGCCGGGACTGCCTTCCCGCGGGTCGGCCTGGATGTGGATGACGGGCCAGTCTGACTCGGCGCCCTCGGGGGCCCAGTAGCGGCGGCTGGCGTACCGTACGCCGGCGTCCACGACCGTCTCGGGGACCTCGGGGGCGCCGATGGCGGTGAGCCACTCGGAGGCCTTGGAGTCGCGGCCTGTGGCGTCGATGACCAGGTCGGCCGTGAGCTCGCTCTCCGCGTGCTGCTCGTCCCGCACCCGGACACCGGTCACCCGGGAGGCCGTCCCCATCAGCGCGGTGACGGTGATGCCGGTGCGCACCGAGACGTTCGGGAGGGCGAGGACGGCGGTGCGCACGCCCCAGTCGATCAGGTCCCGGCTGGCGCCGATGAGGTAGTGCGTCTCGGTCCACCGCCGGTACCAGCCCGCGGGGGAGAATGAGACCATGCCGGTGGGGATCGGTATGCGGTGCGCCCCGGCCTTCAGCCACGTGTCGGTCATGCCCGGCAGCAGCGATTCGATCGCGTCGGCGCCGCCCGCCCACAGCATGTGGGCATGGGCGGCCTGCGGAAGTCTGGGCCGGGGCGCCGCGGAGTCGGGGAGGGCTTTGTCCCGCTCGACGATGAGGACTTCGGCGGCGTGCGGTGCCAGTGCCGCAGCTGCGAGGGTACCGGCGAGACTGCCGCCGAGGATGAGGACGCGGGCGGCGCCGGGGGGCTGCTGAATCATCGGATGCTGCTTTCTAGGACCGCCGCCTCGCGGGTGGCTCGGACGATGGGGGACTTCGACATGGCCTTGGACAGCCGTACGAGGCCGGCGACGCCGCCGGCGGAGATAAGCAGCGGGCCGTCGTTCGCCCTGTCGGCGCCGGTGCCCTGGCATGGCGTCTTGCTGGTCCACACGACAAGGGCGTGGGCCAGGGCGGCGGCGTCCGCGACGGCTTGCGCGTCCTCGTCCGTCCGCACCGTCTTGAGGGCCTCGCGCAGAGCGACGGCGTGGATCTCGGGGTCCAGGCACGGGTGGAGGGTCAGGATCCCGTCGTAGATGTCCGACTCGACCTGGCAGACCCGTACCTCCATCGGGGTCCACAGGCCGCCGGCCAGGTTGATGCTGTGCTGTGTGGCGACCCGCAGCTCACGCCACGCGGGCTGCAGTTGGTAGTACCGCACCCAGGGGTTCACCATGTTGATGAGCCGCTGCGACAGCAGGGGCAGGACGAAGCCGATGCCGATCAGCAGGGCGGAAACCGCCGCGATCGGGGGCGCGATCGGCCAGCTGAGGTGGTCCAGGTCGTGGCCGGTCCAACGGGCGCCGACCGCCGCGAACTTCAGCGCGTCGTAGACCAGGTTCAGGATGTAGCCGATGACGATCAGGACCAGCCCGGCGCGCAGCGGGCCGTGGACCACCCGTGCCCAGCGGGTGCACAGGACCGTCATGGTGACCGCGGCCGTGGTGTGCGCGACCAGGTACAGGACGATCATCTCGCGGATGTACGGGGTGTTCGCGTAGAACGTGTCGAGGTCGACCAATCGTTCGACGGGGACGTCGCCCAGGGCGAAGAGGCCGAAGAGCGTCGCGATGACCGTGATGGTGGCCCAGTTGCACCAGCGGGACCGCCGGGCCGCCTGCGCGGCTTCTTCGGGACCGCTGCTCCAGCGGATGATGAGCACCAGGTTGGACCCGGAGAACGCGGTGAGGATCGCGTACACGACCGGGGCGGCGAAGTTCGGGAGGCCGCTGATGCGGTTGATCGCGGCGATGGAGGGCACCGCGGCGACGGCGAAGACCCCGGCGGCGACGAACAGCAGCATGCAGACGGACCGCAGCAGCTCGTCCTTGGGATTGCGCCAGAGCGGGGGCAGCTTCAGGCAGCCAGCCACGAAGAGGAGGGCACCGGGTATGTAGAAGGCGACGCCGTTGGGGTTGCTCACGAAGCGACCTGCTGACCGGGGCCGTCTGGCAGCGCGTTCTGGGCGGCGGACCAGAGGGGGCCGCACCAAGGGGCTGACGGTGCGACGTCGGGGGCCTGGGGGAGCCGGGGGCCATTCATTGGGGGTGTCTTTCTCATGAGGCGGCCACGGTGTGGTGTCGAAGGGCGCCGTACTGGCGGGAGATGGCTGCGATTCCCCGAGGTCCGGTGCTGAGTACGGCGCCGAGGGCGGCCGTTCCCGACTCCTGGGATTCCTCGCCGATCTCGACGGCGGACTCCTTGGCCGCGATGGCGTACGCGATCATGGTGGCGGCGGCGACGGCCCACGCGTCGTCGGGGCCGGCTCCCTCGCCGACCGCCTTGTCGCGGCAAGCCGTCATGGTCCGCGCATCGCAGTACGGGGCCAGGGCCAGCAGGTCGTCGTGGATGTCCGTCTCGCGGTCGAAGAGCCGGGTCTCGAGAGGGCCCCGCCAGGTGGCGCTGACGGGCAGGCCCGTGACCGTGCGGAGCCGGCGCCACAGCGGCCGCATCCACCGGTAGGTCCGCCAGGCCTCCCAGGCCGCCACGGCCCGCCTGCCCTGCGGCAGGAGGAAGCCGGCGGTAGTCAGCACGGCGCCCATACCGGCCAGCGGCGGCGCGAGATCGGTGCTGAGGAAATCGAGGTCCCCGCCGGTCCACCGGGCCACGACGGCGGCGGCCTTGGCCACGCCGAAGCCGGTACTGAAGGCGAATCCGGCGACGAGTGTCAGCAGGCCCGCCCGCAGCCACCCGTCGACCGTGCGCGACCACCGCCAGCACATCGTCGGTACGACCACGCCGACCACGAGGTGCCAGGAGAGGTAGACCACGATCATTTCGCGGATCCACGGGGTGGACGCGTAGTGGGTGTCGAGGTCCCGCAGCCGCTCCACCGGGGCGTCGCCCAAGGCGAAGGCCACGGCGATCAGCACGATGACGGTGCCACAGGCCGCGACCCACCGCCGGACAAGACGCTGGACGTCCGGGCCCAGCCCCTCACGCCAGTAGGCGAGCAGGATGATGCAGCAGGTGTTGAAGACGCTGAGGATCGCGTACACCAGCGGCCCGGAGACGTTCGTGATCCCCACGGTGCGGTTCACCACGGCGATCGTGGGAGGCGCGGCGAAGGCGAATCCGGCACTGGCCATGAACAGCAGGCCGGCGATGGCCCTGACCATGGGGTCGCGCCGCCGCCGTATGAGCCCGGGCAGCTTCACCAAGAAACCCACGACGAGGGCGGCCGCCGGTATGTAGTAGTCCGAGCCGTCCATCAGCCATCGCCGAGAGAAGCCTGGATCCTGGCTGCCGGACCCTCCAGGACCCGCTGCGCGGGGTCGAACTCGACCAGGTGCCGGAAGCGCCGACCCATCATGCGGCCGTACTGCTCTGCCTCGGCCTCGTCACCGGGCACGGCGTGGGTCCGCGCGGCGACCAGACGCAGCGCTTCGTCGAGGCCGCCGGCGTCCAGGAGCTCGTCCCCGAGCAGGCGCGTGGCGACCTGTGTGCCGAGCACGTGCGTGCCGCAGTGCCCGCGGACCATGTGCCAGATCTCGTGGCCCAGGATGACCAGGGCGTGGAACGCGCTGGTGCTCTTGGCGACGACGATGACGTCCTCGGTCTCGCGGTCGAGCCACAGACCCGACACCGGGCCCAGACCCTGGGGAAAATCCCGGCGCACGATCCGTACGGGACGAGCCGGATCACCCCGGTACTCGCTCAAGTACACCGCGATGCGGTCGATCAGCTCATCGATGTCCCTGGGGGCGGGCTCGCCCAGACCCGCGTACAACTCATCGCACAACCGGACCATTTCCTCTTCCAGCCGCGCACTCTCCTTGCGCTTCCTCACGATCCCCACCCTTGCCTCCTCACCTACGCACCCCCGAGCGATGCCGCCGATCCGTAACCCCCTGCGCCGTCGGCGATGCCCGGTCATTACGTCTTCTGCTGGTCGTCCACGATGAGGTTCAGGAGGTCCTGCATCGCGGCCAGGGCCTCCGGCGCGCCGCGGAAGGCAACCGACCGGAGCTTGTACTTCTCCTTGAGCTCGCGGAGGCCGGAGAGCTGCCGTGCCTGCTCGCGTGCCAGTTTCTCCTCGAGGGCGCGGGCGAGCGCCTGGGAGGGGGTCGCGGTCAGGAAGCCCCTGGGGACCTTGAAGAGGTCCTCGATCCGGGCAGCCAGTTCCAGGCTGGGAACCTTGCGCCCCTTGAGGAGTTCGCCGACCCACTGGGGGGTCACGTCGGCTCGGGCGGCGATCTCGCCCTGCGAATACTGACCGCCATCCGGGCGCAGGCGGGTCTCGCGGAGGAACGCCAACCGCTCGGCGACCTGTTGCTGGAAATCGGTTTTGGGCATGGGCCGCCGGGTCAGGCCCGCCCGCACGACGCTCGCCGGCAGGCCGGTACTCATCGACAGCGGGACTGGGTCGAAAACCGTGGCCCAGTCGAGGTCGGCTTCCTCGACCAACTGCTCCAGGAGACCGAGGATCTTCAGATGCGGGTCACCCTCGTCGGTCACGATGTCTCCTGGCGGGGTTGATGGCTGTGCGGCTGCTGGAGGATAGTGCTCCGACCTGCGAAACCACTAGACCAGAGCGACGATCGATTCCACAACTGAAACGATCCTTGTTTCTCACCACTGGAGTACAGGCACCCCCGCTTCCGGAGAGAGGAGGGGTGCTAACCGGCATGAACCAGCACGCATGGTCCGGGTTTTCGGTCGTTAAGGGCTCCATTGACTGCGGTGGCGGCAGGGCGCGGCGAAACGATCGTTTCAAACTGTGAATTGATCGTTGACAGGGCGTGTCCCACGTAGCAAGATCCTGGCTCATGATGGCAACGATCACGCGCAGGGCTGGGACGACGGACTGTGCTTGCCCCTGACTGACCGGCACCTGGCGGAACCGCTTCCTTCAAGGCGCATGCGAAGGCCGTTGCGACCGGCCTCGTCCACCGCCATGGAAGGGAGATGGCCGTCCCTCCTGCGACGGAGGAACGGCCACCCAGTATGACTCGCCCGAGTCATCGCACCACCAGAGCGCGGACCTGAATCCATTGCCGGTGGTGTGGCATGCGTGTGCGACCACGCGTGCTTCCGAGCAGGATAACCGCGGTCCCTACCCGTTGCACGGGCTGACCGGTGAAGAGCGTGCCCGCCGATCGCAGTGGCACTCCTGCGAGCACCCCGTCCGTCAGTCCGACCGCCCGCTCGTGGGCATGTCAGCGACTCGAAATCGAGGCCAGCTGACTACAGCCACCCGTTGGGTGCCGGGGACGAGAGAAGATGCACCATGGGTCCCCGCATACCCCGCCTGCGTCGCAAGCAGGCCGCGATCCCGTTCCAACCCCTGCGGAGCCAGTCCTTTGGGGAGGCGACGGTGCGGATGGAGGCGGGCCGGATGCAGGGGCCGGCGGGCCGGGCGGGGCCGGGGACCTCGCCGGAGCGGGCACGGGGGCGGGGGCGGGTTCCGTCCTGCGCCAGAACGGCATCCAACGGTCGAACCGTTCCAGGATCCCCATCGCCAAGGACTGCTCCTCGTCGCTCATGCCAGCGACGGTCAGGGCCTCCAGCTCACGCCAGGCCTGCTCGACCTGGCCGCGCAGCGCCTGGCCGGCCCGGGTGGCCGACACGAGGATGATGCGCCGGTCCAGCTCCGCACGCCGGCGGGTGACGAATCCGGCCTGCTCCATGCGCTGCAACGTCTTGGTCACCGTCGAGGCGTCCAGTCCCAAAGTCTTGATCAGGTCAGACTGGCGCTGCTCACCGTGTTCCCACAACTGCATCATGAGGATTTCCTGCCCGGGGAAGAGACCGGTGGTGCGCAGCAGGTGCCCGGCCGCCACGCGGTGCAGGCGCGCGGCCCTGAACAATGCCTCACTACCGGGCGGCATCTCGCGGTCGGCGGCGGTGATGTCGAGTTCCCGGCCGTCGGGGAACAGGTGCAGGAAGTCCTCGGTGGTGTCGACGCGGTGGCAGATCCGGGCGGACAGGTTGGTGCGGACAGCGGTGGTGAGCACGTCGGCAGAGGGCTTCTGGGTGAGCAGCCACAGCCGGACCCCGAACTTCGCGCCCTGGCTGGCAATGGCCAGCAGTTCGGCCTCGAAGCGCTCGCGGGCCTTGCGATCCGGGTGCCGGGTGTAGTTCGCCACTTCGTCGATTGCCAAGATGATCAGCGGCAGTTCGGGGCTGAAGTTGGTGATGCGGTCGGTACGGCCGGACCAGAACAGCCGCTCCCGCCGCTGCATCTCCTCCCGCACCCAGCGCAGGATCTCCCTCGGCTCATCCGGGTGGAACGAGTCGGAAACCTTGTACGTGGTACGCCACCACGGGGCGACGGCTCCGAGGTTGGGGTCGATAACGATCAGACATACGTCCCGCATCAGGGAGGCGTAGGCGAGCAGGGTGTTCACGGTGATCGACTTGCCCGACCGGGTGACGCCGGCGATCAGGGCGTGCGCGGAGTAGGCGAGGTTGAGCACGATGGGGGTGCCTTCCTCGTCCCACCCCAGCAACACGTCATCCGTGGAGACGAACTGCCCCGGACGGCAGACCGGGGACCCGTCGGGGCCGAGCAGCGGTGAGCGGATCACGGCCTCCAGCGGTTCGCGCCGGAACCCGCGCGCCACAATCACCCCGGGCTTGGGCTGGGAGATCCGGATGCGCCGCATCCCCCACGCATCGCGCAAGCCCTCGTTCGCGTCCTGCCAGGCGCTCAGCCCCACCTGCGGGAGGGCGTCTGCGATGACGGTGACGCCGAACGGGTCGGCGTGGGTGTGCAGGCGCGGCGCCAGCACCACCTGAAGCCACGCCAGCCAAGCCGACGCCCGAGGCAGCATCCCCAGCGCGAGCCATTCACCGATGGCCATGGCGCACCGTCGAAAAGGGATGCGTCCAAACTTTCTATACGTCTTCAAGGCGACCCGCTGACGCGGGTCGCGCGCGGCACGCCCGCCCACCCGGCCCGCTCTCGGCTCCGCCACCGCGGGCCGGCCAGCGACCAGGCCGCGCAGAGACAGCACAGCGGACGAGTGGAAGCACGAAGAAGCCGGACGCACCCGCACGACGAGCGCCAAGCCGACGGCGAGGCAGCGGCAGGGTGTTGGCCGGTGCGCAGCTCATGGGCGGGGTCGGTCGGCTCCGTGGGCTTTACCCACCTGTTCGGGCTGGGGCCCTCGTCGGGCAAGGCCAGGGGGCCACTCGTTCAAATTCCGGGCAGGCTCAAAGCCTGCCCGAGTTGCCGGCCAGCGTACGGCCCCCTGACCATGCCCGACCCCAACCCGAACAGGACACCGGCCAAAGCCCACTCCGCCGCCCTCACGCGCGTAGCCGTCTGACGGCAACGCCGACGGCAACAGGGGCGCACAACACAGCACTTCCACGCACACCCACGGACTGGCCGAATTCCGCTGACCTGCGAAAACGCAGATGACAGCACCTCAGCACGCACACGTACTATGTGCTGGCGGGCGAGACTCCGGTTCTCGTACATAATTCCACGTGCATTCGTTACGGTGGCGCTCTTGCAACTGCGGAGGCGGCAAATCCGCTGATTGAAAGCCTCCGCGCGACGGGGACGCTGCCCGGTAACTAAGTAACCAATGGGCAAGCTTCTGCTGCCGGCTGGGAGCCTGGCAAGGCGTTGGGGAACAAAATGCCCGGCGCTCAGATCGGCGGAGATGTATTCGAGAATGCCGACGGGTTGCTGCCGAGTGCTGGAGGGCGGACGTGGTCTGAGGCTGATGTAGGGATCAATAGCATGATGAAGCGGTCAAAGCAGCCGGGGACTCGGTTGGTCTATTCGAATGACGGGCTCGCCTACGTGACCAGCGACCACTACAGGAGCTTCTATCAGCTGCCCAACTGGAAATGAGAACCTATGAGGATTGAAATCGATGGCGCAGCAATTCTCTCCCAGAGGGATCTTCATGAGTTCTTGTCGCGGGCTCTAGATTTTGGCCCCTACTATGGAGCCAATCTGAGTGCCCTGTGGGATCGGCTATCGACGGATTTGGTACGACCGGTCGAGATCGTCTGGAAGGAATCGGAGCTGAGTAGAAGGGTGCTGGGTGAAAGCGAGTTCGAGAAGATTCGCGATCTCCTACTTCGCGTCCAGTCGCAGGATGAATCCTTCGGATTGTCCGATCGTTTCGCGGTGACATTCGAGTAGCATGCGAGGAGCCCCACCGAAGCGTGATTCGGTGGGGCTCCTCAGCGGTTTGACGGCAACGCTGACGGCAACGTCAACGGACGGAGGGTGGGTCGTTGGGGGTGTCGACGGTCGGACCGAGTGCGTTGCCGAGGGTGTCGATGGCATGGCGTTGGAGGCGCATCCTTACCTGGGCGTAGACGCCGGCGGTGACGCCGATGTGGGCGTGGCCCAGCAGTTCCTTGATGACGACGCGGTCGACGCTTTGCTCCAGGAGCAGGGTGGCGGTCGAGTGGTGGATGCCGTGGAATCGGATGCGTCGGAGTCTGGCCCAGTCGAGGAGGTTACAGAATCGGCGGGTGAGGTTGGCGGGGTCGAGAGTTTGGCCTGGCCGTGTCGTTGGCGCTTAAGGGCTGTCCCGCAACGGACTTGGAGGGACAGGCGGCTTGAGTCCGGCGGGGCTGGTGCGGGCGGATACTGTGGGTTGGATCATCGGAGTTGCGGCCTTGGGGGGACGAGTGGGACGCAGCAGGCTGCCTGTGGAGAACGCAGGCAATGGCGATCTCTGTCTCTTCATCGAGCCGTACGGTGAGGACTTCTATCTGAAGCCCGGGGAGGTCTTCACGGTCGCACCTGAAGCCGAGGGGATCGATGTCTGGTTCTCCACCCTCATTTGGGAGGGAGGCATCACGGTGTGGCCTTATGAGGACGGCGACCCGACCAAGATTGTCCTGGAGTACACAGTGACGGACGCCAACGGAACTCGGCTGGACTGCGGTCACCAGAGGCCCCCGAAGCCTGCTGGCTCTGACGTGGCTGAGCTGGGTTGACCCTAGCGGTCACTGGGTCAGGGCGAGATTCTGCAGCTGGGCGATGCCCAGCATGGCGTGGTGGACGCCGTCACCTCTGAGACGGCAGTCACGGAGGATCTTCCACGTCTTCATACGGGCGAAGACGTGCTCGACGCGGGCGCGGACCTGCTTATGAGATCTGTTGTGCTCTTCCTTCCAGGGCGTGAGTTCGGACTGTCCGGGCTCGCGGCGGTGGGGGATCACGAGGCCGGTCCCTGGATAGCCGCCGTCGGCAATCGTGACTGCGCGACCGACGGCGGCCTTGGCGCCCGACTCCTCCCAGGCCTTGCAGTCGTTGCGGTTTCCAGGCAGCGGCCGGCCGACAATCACGACCCGGCGGGTGTCCGCGTCGATGACCACCTGGTGGTTGGTGGAATAGCGGTAGTTCTTGGATCGCTGGGCGAGGGTGTGATCGCGAGTCGGCACGAGCGTGCCATCCACGATGAGAACAGTGCCCTTGCGGAAGCGTTGCCGCTGGATCAATCCCAGACGCGGCCCCAGGTCATCGACTACGCGGTCGACCGTGGACTTTGAAACGCCGAACAAGAGCGCCAGCTGCCGCATCGTCAGGTTGGTCCGCCAGTACGCAACGACCAGCAGCACGCGGTCCTCGAAGCAAAGCGTCCAAGGATGTCCCAGCCGCGCTGCATGTGCACCTTGACGGCGCAGAGCAGTGACCAGCTTGCTGAACTGTCGAGGGGTGAGACCGCTGAACGGACGTATCCAGGACAGCTCAGACGCAGTGATCACAACAGCCACGGAGCGATCGTCCCACCCATGAACACCGTTACGGGACAGGCCTTAGGTAGAGCGCGGCGGCGGCCTGGGCATCCATGAAAAATGCCGATACGGACGACAGCTATGCCGATTGCCGGCGAGACAGCTGCGGCCATCCGCACCTGGCAAGACTGGCGCGAGCCGATCCCGGCACCGTCGTCCTTGAGCTCGGAGTACCTCTTCCCTTCGATGAAGCACCAGCGGCTTCCGGCAGATGGACCCAGGCTCCCTCGCCACGGGCCTCGGTGGTGGATGCAGTCGCTCCCCGAGCTGCTGAGTGACCAGCTCAACACCTGGGGAACCGACTCCCGTTCGAACGCTCGCTGGTCTTCCCCTATGCCTTCCGGCACTCATACACCTGGTGGCACGCGGACGCAGGCGTTCCCATTGACGTGCTCAAAGGAACTCATGGATCACCGGCAGATCACCACCACGATGACGTAACCTATCGTCGTCGCCATGGATACGACGGGCATTCTCGATGAGGCGCTCCAACGACTGCACGGTTCAGGGCCGGAGCGGCTTGGACGACTCACCAATCACGCGCCAATGGCCGTTGAGGCCCTGGCCACGCATGGACAGGCCAGCTCGGTGCACCGATGGCTCGACCTGTATGCACGCAAACTTGAGGAGTTCCCGTCCGGTGTCGAGCCGGTCACGGCAAACAACTGGCGCTTAGCCCTTGGCGATTCACGCCGCGCTGCCGACTGGATTGGCTACTTTGGCCGCGAGATCGCCGAGCGCCCCTGGCGCGACGTGCTTACCGAGTGGTGGCCCCGTCTCCTGCCCGGCATGTACGGCGGCTCAACCCACCCGGTGATCAGGGTGGGCCACGCCGTGCGCACTCTTCTGGTCAGCGAGAACACCGAGCCCCGTCTGGTCGAGCTCGCCCACGGTCTCGGCTACTGGGCCGCCCGCTACCATCTGGTCGCGGACCACCCCGCCCCCCTGCCCGGCGCCGACAGCGCAGCCGCCGCCCTCAACGCGGTGACGCCCATCGCCGAACGGGACGGCGGCTTCGCCGCCCGGCTCGACCGCATCACGAGCCTGCCGGTGTGGGCAAACGCGATCACCGACCCAAAAGAAGCACACCACTGCCTCATCGAATTGGTGCGAGCGGCCACCCATCGGTACGCCACCCACGGCCACGGCGAGGAGACCATGCTGGTCCACGCGGCCACGGCCCCCAACGCCGTCCTGCGTACCCTGCCCGCGCTCCCGCATGTCCTGTGGGTACCGAGCTTGCGGGCCGCCTGGACGGCATCCGCCGCGGTGACAGCGATGTACGCACCCCACGACCCAGTCGCGTACACCCCACCCGGAACCGTCATCCCCGAAGAGGTCTTCGAACGGGCCCTGACACACGGCGACGAACACGTCATCAAGCTGACCGACACGGCCCTCGACATCGGTGACGAACGGGCTCTGGCGGCGGCTCTGCGCTCCATCGAGCTAAGCGAACCACTGATCTAGTACTGCAACGGTGTTTGCTGTGACGGTTGGGCGGGTCGGTCGTTTGTCAGGTCATGGGTGGGGAACTTGCTGATGCCCGGTCGTGGGCTGGTGAACTGAAGTCCTTGCATGAGCGGTTCGTGCACCGTTTCTCCAGGTCGGAGCCGCGGGA
>NZ_JBHXSC010000081.1:0-27519 GCF_042716505.1 Streptomyces sp. NPDC058674 | reverse complement strand
TGGGGGCCCCGGCCGGGGGGGCCGCGGCGGCCCGCCGGGTGCCGGGGGTCTGACCCCGGGTTAGGGTAACCCACGCCCCCCCCGCCCCCCGCTGGGGGGCGGGCACACCCCCCCCGCCCCGCCTCGGTCGTTCCCCCGTACGGTCAGCGCCGCGCCGGTACGTTCGTCCATCCCGGGTCACGCTTGTGTCACAGAATATCGACAGCCCCCCATTGATTTCCCGCGGGCGACACGCCCGCCGGGAAGACCCTTTGGAATTTCCGCGGGGAGAGTGGTAATTCCCGTCGTCGATTGCGGCAGCCCCCTTGGCCCAGACCAGGTGATTCCCCCTCAGGTCCGTTACATTTCCCCCACCTCGGCGGACTCCACGGCCCGTCCCAGGAGATCTCGCGCGGCCCTGATCCGGCCGATCAGCTCCGGCGGCTCGACCACTTCGAACTCACAGCCGAGCAGCATGACGTGAATCACGAGCACGTCCAGGCTCACGGCCCCGGTGTGCAGCAGGCAGCTGTCCGCGTCGACCGGCTCCAGGGCGCCGTGGCTGGGCCCGATGATCTGCGCCGCCTCCTGCGCCGAGACCTTCAGCCGCACGAGGGCGCGGGCCGCGTACGCCCGCTGCGACACGCCCCGGGACACGTACGCGGCCAGGTCCGGGGCGGGCGGCGGGCGCGGGGTGAACCGCGGGCCGTGCGGCGGTGCGGGCTCGATGCGGTCGGCCCGGAAGGTGCGCCAGGCTTCCCGGCCCAGGTCCCAGGCGACCAGGTACCAGCGCCGCTCGGTGCACACCAGCCGGTGCGGCTCGACCGTGCGGCGGCTGACGTTGCCCTCGTGGTCGAGGTATCCGAAGCGCAGCCGCTCGGCGTCCCGGCAGACGGCGGCGAGCTCCGTCAGCACGGAGGGGTCGACGGTGGAGGGCTGGGGGCCGCGGAGCATGGGGACGGTGAACGCGTTGAGCGCGGACACCCTGCGGCACAGCCGCGAAGGGAGCACCTGCTCCAGCTTCGCGAGGGCCCGTACGGAGGCCTCACCGATCCCCTCGACGCCGTTCCCCGCCGCGGTCCGCAGCCCGACGGCCACCGCCACGGCCTCCTCGTCGTCCAGCAGCAGCGGCGGCATCTCGGCCCCGCGCCCAGTTGGTACCCGCCGCCGGTGCCGGGGCTGGCGTTCACCGGATACCCCAGCTCCCGCAGCCGGTCCACGTCGCGCCGCACCGTCCGCGCGGTCACCCCGAGCCGGTCGGCGAGGCCGGCGCCGGTCCATTCCCGGTGGGCCTGCAGCAGGGACAGCAGGCGCAGCAGTCGCGCAGAGGTGTCGAGCATGCGGAGCAGTCTGCCGCCTCCCCGTCCCCGGCCCACCCGGACCCCCCAGTGTGCCCCCTGGGGCCCGGCCGGGCCTTGGGCCCGTGACCGGCGGCCCTACCGGGACGGGGACGGGGCCGGGGGCGGCGGCGGTGACGGCACCGGCGTCGTGGCCGGAGCACGGCTCGGCGTCGGCGGGGACGGCGGGGTCGGGGTCGACGGGGTCTGGATCGACTGGGGCGGCATCGACGGGACCGGCATCGTCGGGGTCTGGGTGGTCGGGGCCGGGGTCGACGGGGGCTGGGTGGTCTGGGCCGGCTTCGGCTTCGGGGCGTCGGGCGGGAGGTGCAGCAGCGTGCCCACCGCGAGGTGGTCCGGCCGCCCCGCCAGCACCCCCCGGTTCGCCTCGTACAGCGCCCGCCACCCGCCCCTGACCCGGTGCCTCGCCGCGATGGAGTCCAGCGTCTCCCCCGCCCGCACCACGTGCATCCGCCCCGCGAGCCCGTACCGCTTCGCGCACACCGGCCACGCCTCCCAGCCCTGGGCGGCGAGCACGTCCTCCGCCACCCGGATCTGCTGCTCCCGGCTCGCCAGGTCCGCCCGCGCCGCGAAGGCGAGCCCCCCGTACGCCTCCCACGTCGGCTGCCAGAACTGCAGTCCCCCGTAGAAGCCGTTGCCGGTGTTGACCGCCCAGCGTCCGCCGCTCTCGCAGTCGGCCACGCAGTCCCACGGCCATTCCCCGTGCGGCCCGCAGTCCCCCGGCCCGTGCCCGACGGCCCCCGGCGAGCCGGGACGGACGACCGCGGCCCGACCCGGCGCGGGAGGCGGCGGGGCGACGGCGGCCCCGGTCGGAACAGCGGGGGCGGCCGCCGCGGCCGTCCACGGGCCGGCGAACACCAGCGCGGCCACGGCCGCGCACGCGGCCGGCCGAATCCGGAGGTTGGGCATCGCGCCACGCTACGCGGCCGCCCCCCCGGCCCACCCGCACGCCACCCCGCGCGCCCCCGCGCGCCACCCGGTCGGCCGCCCCGTCACCGCACGGTGAAGTGGACAACAGGGGCCACCAACTGCACACAACAAAACAACAGTTGACACGAACGCGAAGCCGCGGTCGCACCGTTCACCCCTCCGGGGGCCCGGTTCGAATCCGTTCCCTCCCATGGCGTGACCCCGGCCGCCGCTGCGCCGTTGAGCCCGGCGAGCCGGGAGCCCCCGGCCCCCGCACCTATGCCGAGGAGCCATCCCGTGCCGCCCATGCTCGACGTCAGTGACGAGGTACGTGCCGAGATCGGTGACGAAGAAGCCGACAGGCTGCTCGTCGGCGACGACGCACCCCGCAGCTACGACTGCACCTCCTGCCGTACCCCGGGAGACCCCGAGAGCGACCGCACCAGCACGGTGCTGTTCGTCGGCGAGGAGACCGCGGTCCTGGCCTTCGCGCACGCCACCTGCATCCCCTCGCAGGTCGTCACCGTCTCCGAGGAGCAGCTCCAGGGCGCCGTCGCGAGCATCACCGGCGACAGCCCGGCGCCCGCCCCCGGCGTCGCCCCGCAGACCGTCCCCGGCGGCCAGGCCGTCCTCGGCATCACCAGCGGCCTGGTCCTGATCGGCGGCGAACTGCACCCCGCGCTCGTCGTCGAGCCCACCGGACCGATCGCCCGTCCCGGCAGCGACGGCCCCGGCGACGACTTCCTGCCGCTCCTCATCGAGCAGGGGTTCATCCCCGTCACGGACACCGCCGAGCTGCCCGCCGGCCTGGCGGGATGGTCGGTCCTGCTGGCCGCCGGACAGCTGCACGCCGTGCTCCAGCCGGGCGCCGACGGCGGACGTCCGGTCTCCTGGTGGCAGGCGCACCAGGCCCTGTCGGTCACCGACGGGTGGCGCGCGGCCGTCAACAAGACCCAGCGCGTGCTCGTCTACGCCGCCCCGGTCGGCTCCATCGGCCAGCAGCCGCGCGAGGACCTGCTGCGCGACGCGCTCGACAAGGCCGCCGCCGCGGGCAAGCTGGTGGCCGCGGCGATGCCCCTGGCCGGTACGCCGGGCGCCTGACGCCCCCCTGCCGCCGGAACGGCCGCCCGCCCCCCGCCGAGGGGGCCGGGCGGCATGCGCCGGGGGTGCGCGGTTCGTCCCGCGCACCCCCGGCGATCTGCGTTTCCTCCCCCGTCACCCCGCATCCGCAGGGCGCCGGTTTCGTTGGCTGGTACGTGCATTCATACGACTCCTCCCGCGCCCCGTCCTCTCCGAGCACCGTCACCCCGATGCGTCCCGTACGGGACCGGGACAGCGCTCCGCCCCTCTCGCACACCCCGATCTACGACGCGCTGTACTCCGAGTACCTGCGCTCCTTCCGGGCCCTGCCGGGCGACCGCACGGGCGAGGAGGACCTCGGCTTCACGGCGTTCTCGTACGGGAGCGGGCACACCGGGGGCCCGCACGGCGGCTGGAGCTCCCCCGCCTGGCAGCCGGCCGACGGCTGGCAGCCCCCGCACGTCCCGCAGCCCCAGCCGGCCTACTCGTACGCGGGCGGTCCGGCATACACGAACGGGCGGCAGCACCAGACCGGGATGACACACATCCCGGCGGCCCTGCCGCCCGCTCCGCGCCGGGGCTACTGACCCCGGCGGCGCTCTGCGCGCTCCGTACCGCTCCTACTTCTTCTTCTTGTACTGGGCGCCGCGCTTCTCGCGCACCCGCACCGAGATGTGGATCGGAGTGCCCTCGAAGCCGAACTCCTCGCGCAGGCGGCGCTCGACGAAGCGCCGGTAGCCGTGCTCCAGGAAGCCGGAGGCGAAGAGGACGAACCGCGGGGGCTTGCTGCCCGCCTGCGTGCCGAACAGGATGCGGGGCTGCTTGCCGCCGCGGATCGGGTGCGGGTGGGCGGCGACGACCTCGCCGAGGAAGGCGTTCAGACGGCCGGTCGGGACGCGCGTCTCCCAGCCCGCGAGGGCGGTCTCGATCGCCGGGACCAGCTTCTCCATGTGGCGGCCGGTGAGCGCCGAGACGTTCACCCGGGGCGCCCAGGCGACCTGCTGCATCTCGGTCTCGATCTCGCGCTCGAGGTAGTAGCGGCGCTCCTCGTCGAGCTCGTCCCACTTGTTGTACGCGATCACGATCGCGCGGCCCGCCTCGACGGCCATGGTGATGATGCGCTGGTCCTGGACGCTGATGTTCTCGGTGGAGTCGATCAGGATGACCGCGACCTCCGCCTTCTCCACGGCGGCGGCCGTGCGGAGCGAGGCGTAGTAGTCGGCGCCCTGCTGGAGGTGCACCTTCTTGCGGATGCCGGCCGTGTCGATGAACTTCCAGGTGACGCCGCCGAGCTGGATGAGCTCGTCGACCGGGTCGCGGGTGGTGCCGGCCAGCTCGTTGACGACGACGCGGTCCTCCTTCGCGACCTTGTTCAGCAGCGAGGACTTGCCGACGTTCGGGCGGCCGATCAGCGCGATGCGGCGGGGGCCGCCGACGGGGGTGCCGAAGGTCTGCTCCGGGGCCTCGGGCAGCGCCTCCAGGACGGCGTCGAGCATGTCGCCCGTACCGCGGCCGTGGAGGGAGGAGACCGGGTGGGGCAGGCCGAGGCCCAGCGACCACAGGGAGGCCGCGTCGGACTCACCGCTCTGGCCGTCGACCTTGTTGGCGCACAGCACGACGGGCTTGCCCGCCTTGCGCAGCAGCCGGACGACGGCCTCGTCGGTGTCGGTGGCGCCGACCTTGGCGTCGACGACGAAGACGACGGCGTCGGCGGCCTCGATGGCGTACTCGGCCTGGGCGGCGACGGAGGCGTCGATGCCGAGGACGTCCTGCTCCCAGCCGCCGGTGTCGACGACCTTGAAGCGGCGGCCGGCCCACTCGGCCTCGTACGTGACGCGGTCGCGGGTGACGCCCGGCTTGTCCTCGACGACCGCCTCGCGGCGGCCGATGATCCGGTTCACCAGGGTCGACTTGCCGACATTGGGCCGGCCCACGACGGCGAGGACGGGGAGGGGGCCGGAAGCGGCCTCCTCGAGCGCGCCTTCGACGTCCTCGATGTCGAAGCCCTCTTCCGCGGCGAGCTCCATGAACTCCGCGTACTCGGCGTCGCCAAGTGCTCCTTGGTCGTGCTGGTCGGTCATGAAGTCCGTTCCTCGTCGTTCGTGGTGATCGGTGGTACCCGCGCAGCGCGGTTCCACTACTAGGTCAAGTCTCGCTCAGCGCCCGGTGAGGCGCTTGGCGTCGGCCAGGTGGGCGGTCAGCCGGTCCTGGATGCGTGCGGTGGCCTCGTCCAGTGCGGTACGGGTACGGCGGCCACTGCCGTCCCCCGCGTCGAACGCCGAGCCGAAGACGACGTCGACCCGGCTCTTGAGGGCCGGCAGCCCCTTGACGAGGCGCCCCCGGGTGTCGCCGCTGCCCAGGACGGCCACCGGCACGACGGGCGCGCCGCTGCGGACCGCGAAGTAGGCGAGTCCCGCGCGCAGCGAGGCGAAGTCGCCCTCGCCCCGGGAGCCCTCGGGAAAGATTCCCAGGGCTCCCCCATTGTCGAGCACGTTCAGGGCCCGGCCTATCGCGGTGCGGTCGGCGCCGCTGCGGTCGACCCTGACCTGTCCGATCCCCTGGAGGAACGGGCCGAGCGGGCCGACGTACGCCTCCTTCTTGATCAGGAAGTGCAGCGGCCGCGGAGCGGTGCCCATGACCATGGGGCCGTCGATGTTGTGCGAGTGGTTCACGGCGAGGATCACGGGTCCCGAGACGGGGACCTTCCAGGCCCCCAGCACGCGCGGCTTCCACAGCCCGTACATGAGCCCGATGCCGATGCGCCTGCCGACCGCGGCACCCCTCAGGGAGGGTGCTTCGCTCACTTGCGGCCCGCCCGCTTCTCTTCCACGAGCGTGACGACGCACTCGATGACCTGGTCGAGCGTGAGCTCGGTGGTGTCCACCTCGACGGCGTCGGCGGCCTTGGCCAGCGGGGAGGTCTTGCGGCCGGAGTCGGCCGCGTCACGCTTGATCAGCGCCTCCCTGGTGGCCGCGAGGTCCGCGGCCTCCTTGCCGCGCAGCTCGCCGCTGCGGCGCGCGGCGCGCGCCTCGGCGGAGGCCGTCAGGAAGACCTTGAGGTCGGCGTCGGGCAGGACGGTGGTGCCGATGTCCCGGCCCTCGACGACGATGCCCTCGGCCTGCGCGCCCGCCTCGGCGGCGATGGAGCGCTGGAGTGCGGTGATCAGGGTGCGCACCTCGGGGACCGCGCTGACCGCGCTGACCTTGGAGGTGACCTCCCGGGTCCGGATCGGACCGGAGGCGTCCAGGCCGTCCACGGTGATCGTGGGGGCGTGCGGATCGGTGCCGGACACGAGGGCGGGCTTGCCCGCGGCGAGTGCGACGGCCTGCGGGTCGTCGGTGTCGACGCCGTTGGTGATCATCCACCAGGTGATGGCCCGGTACTGGGCGCCGGTGTCCAGGTAGCGCAGCCCGAGCTTGGCGGCCACGGCCTTGGAGGTGCTGGACTTGCCCGTGCCGGAGGGACCGTCGATGGCGACGATCACGGCGGACGGAGCTGCGGTTTCCACGGTGCGGGCACCTTCCTGGTTGCGCGTACGTGTCCGGGCGCGCCAAAAGCGCCCCTCCCCAGGTTACCGGCCCCCGGCACCGCCCGGCCCCGCCCGGTCCCGCCGCCGCCGGATCCGGGCTCCGGCGGCGCCTACTGCTGGCGCAGCGCCCACCCGCGCTCGCGCAGCTCGGCGGTCAGCCCGGGCACCGCCCGCGGCTCCACCATCAGCTGGACGAGACCGGCCTGCTGGCCCGTCGCGTGTTCGATCCGGACGTCCTCGATGTTGACCCCCGCCCGCCCCGCGTCGGCGAAGATGCGGGCCAGCTCGCCCGGCTGGTCGCTGATCAGGACGGCCACGGTCTCGTACACCGTCGGCGCCGCGCCGTGTTTGCCCGGCACCCGGACCCGGCCCGCGTTGCCGCGCCGCAGCACGTCCTCGATGCCCGCCGCTCCCCCGCGCCGCTTCTCCTCGTCGGCCGACTGGAGGCCCCGTAGCGCTTCCACGGTCTCCGCGAGGTCGGCGGCGATCCCGGAGAGGACGTCGGCGACCGGTCCCGGGTTCGCGGAGAGGATCTCCAGCCACATCCGCGGATCCGAGGCCGCGATCCGCGTCACGTCCCGGATTCCCTGGCCGCACAGCCGCACGGCCGTCTCGTCGGCCTCCTCCAGGCGTGCCGCGACCATGCTGGACACCAGCTGCGGGGTGTGCGAGACGAGTGCGACGGCCCGGTCGTGGGCGTCCGCGTCCATGACCACCGGAACGGCCCGGCAGAGCGCCACCAGCTCCAGCGCGAGGTTGAGCACCTCGTGGTCCGTGTCCCGGGTCGGGGTCAGCACCCACGGGCGCCCCTCGAAGAGGTCGGCCGTGGCGGCGAGGGGGCCGGAGCGCTCCTTGCCCGCCATCGGGTGGGTCCCGATGTACGGGGTGACGTCCACGCCGCGCTCGGCGAGCTCCCGGCGCGGGCCGCCCTTGACGCTGGCCACGTCCACGTACGCCCGAGCCACCCCGCGGCCGATCGCGTCGGCCAGGGTCGCGGCCACGTGGGCCGGCGGCACGGCCACGATCGCGAGGTCCACCTGGCCCTCGAAGGCCTCGTCGGTCCCGGCGCCGAGGGCGGCCGCGGTGCGGGCCTGGGCGGGATCGTGGTCGACGAGGTGGACGGTGATGCCGCGGGCGGACAGGGCGAGCGCCGCGGAGGTGCCGATCAGTCCGGTTCCGATGACGACGGCGGTTCTCACGGGGCGCTCCAGGGTTGCGTACGGCACGGTGACGGGCTGCCCGGCCAGGGTAGCCACCGCGCACGGCGCGAGGGCCCGGCGCCCGCCCCGTGGGACGGCGGCCGGGCCCCCGCGGCCGCCGGTGCCCGGGCAGCCGGTCAGGCCCCGGCGGCGGGGTCAGAGGCGCTGCTGCCTGATGATGTCCTCCAGCGATCCGGAGGGCACCTGTCCGTCGGGCGTCAGCTTGTCGACGGCCTGGGGCAGCGTCCGGGCGATCTGGTCGGCGGCGCTCTCCGGGGTGACCCCGGCCTGTTCGGCGACCTTCTGGAGGGTCTCGTCGGGCAGGGCCCGGGCGATCTCGGCGCCGCTGACCGCCTTGTTCTCGCCGGTGCCGACCCAGGACTGCGCATGGTCGGCCAGGCCCGACGTGGCCAGCATGTCCATCAGTGCGCCCAGCGGGTTGTTCCCGCCGCCGGCCGCCTGGGCGCCGCTCGTGCCGGCCGCGCCGGCCGCCCCGCCTCCGCCGCGGAGCGCGCCCAGCAGCGCGCCGAGGATGTTGCCGGCGCCGCCACCGCTGCCACCACTGCCGCCCTGGCCGCCGCCGAGGAGGCCGCCGAGAAGGGAGCCGAGGTCCTTACCCGCCATGGTCATGCCTTTCGAAGAGGGACCGGGCCGCACGGACAGCGGCGTACCCGGTTTCGCGACACGGTCAATGTCACCCGTACCGGACGGCGCCGCCACCTGGCGCACGCCCGTGCACCGGCTGCGGTAGAACGATCCGCATGATCTTCCACATCGTCCCGCTGGCCGACTGGGCCGCCGCGCCCGAGCTGCCGTACGCCCCGGCCTCGCTGCGCACCGAGGGATTCGTCCACTGTTCGGCGGACGGGCCGACCGCACTCGCCGTCGCCGACGCGCACTACCGGGCGGTACAGGGGACTCTGCTCGCGGTGGAGCTCGACGAAGGAGTCCTCACCGCGGAGGTCCGCCGGGAGGGTGGATCGGGCGCCCGCCACCCGCACGTGCACGGCCCGTTGAACCGGGAAGCGGTGGTCCACGTGTGGGAGGTCGTACGCACACCCGGCACTCCCGCCTCACTGACCCCATGGCAGTCAGGCGTATGACACGGCGCGGCAGGCTTCTCCCGAGGCCCGCCGCAGGCCAGGATGCTGCACGCCATCCGGCCACACAGCGAGGAGACAGGCATGAGCGATCTCACCCGCACGACCCGGCGCACCGTCCTGGCGGCAGGAGCCGCCACCCTGGCGGGCGGTGCCCTCGCCGCCTGCGGCGGCGAGAGCGACACCGGCACCAAGGCCCCCAGCGAGCCGGCGAGCGCGGCCACCCCCTCCGCGGCGGCATCCGAGCCCGTCGCCGCGGGCGCCAAGACGATCGCCAAGGCGGCGGACGTACCGGTCGGCGGCGGCACGGTCCTCAAGGACCAGAAGCTGGTCATCACGCAGCCCACGGCGGGCACCTACCGCTGCTTCTCGGCCGTCTGCACCCACACCGGCTGCCTCGTGAACAAGGTGGCGGACGGCAGCATCGACTGCCCCTGCCACGGCAGCACGTTCAAGGACACGGACGGAGCCGTGACCAAGGGCCCGGCCACCCGCCCGCTGCCCGAGAGGAAGATCACCGTCGCGGCGGACGGCAGTATCTCGCTCGCCTAGCGGCGCACCCGGTGTCTAGTCTCGCCGGATGGACGACATGACGCTGGTGCGGGACCACACGGTCTACCGGTGTGTGATGGGCTCCCGGGCGTTCGGATTGGCGACGGAGGCGAGCGACACCGACCGGCGCGGTGTCTACCTCGCCCCGACGCCGCTGTTCTGGCGGTTCGAGAAGCCCCCCACGCACGTGGACGGCCCCCGGGAGGAGGAGTTCTCCTGGGAGCTCGAACGCTTCTGCGAGCTCGCGCTGCGCGCCAATCCGAACGTCCTGGAGTGCCTGCACTCCCCCCTGGTGGAGGAGGTCACCCCGGTCGGCGAGGAGCTGCTCTCCCTGCGCGGGGCCTTTCTCTCCCGCCGGGCCCACACCAGCTTCACCCGGTACGCGGACTCCCAGCGCGGCAAGCTGCTCGCGGACCTGCGCGTCCACGGCGCACCGCGCTGGAAGCACGCCATGCACCTGTTGCGCCTGATGCTGTCCTGCCGCGACCTGCTGCGCACGGGCCGGCTGTCCATCGGGGCGGGCGCGCACCGCGACCGCCTCCTCGCGGTCCGGCGCGGCGAGCTCACCTGGGAGGAGGTCGAGGCCTGGATGAACCGCCTGGCGGAGCAGAACGCCTCGGCCCTGGCCGCGACCCCCCTGCCCGCGGAGCCGGACCAGGCCCGCGTCGCGGACTTCCTCCTGCGCACCCGCCGCGCCTCGGCGGCCCGGACGCATGGGCCGGCCTGACGCCCTGGCCGGCCTGACATCCCGGCCGGCCTGACGCCCCGGCCGGCCTGACGCCGGTGACCGGGCCCCTCGGTCAGGCGTCCCAGAGGGCGCCGAAGGCCAGGAGTTCGTCCCGGTACTCGATGCGGCCCTCCCAGTCGCGGGGCCAGGCGTCCGCGCCGAGGTGGGCGCCGGCGAAGGCGCCCGCCAGGCAGGCGATCGAGTCGGAGTCGCCGGCCGTGCAGGCCGCGCGCCGCAGGACCGTCAGGGGCTCCCCGGGGAAGAGCAGGAAGCACTGCAGGGCCGTGGCGAAGGCCTCCTCCGCGATCCAGCCGTCCCCGGTGGTCAGGCAGGGGTCGGTTTCCGGGGAAGGGGTGCGCAGGGCCGCCGACAGCCGGTCCAGGACGGCCAGGCAGTCGTCCCAGCCGCGGGCGATGAAGGACTCCGCCGAGGGGTCGGAAGCGGTCCGCGTCCAGAGGTCGCCGAGCCAGCGCTCGTGGTAGCGGGTGCGGTTCTCCAGTGCGTACGAGCGCAGTTGCCCGACCAGGCCGGTCACCTCGGTGCCCCGGGCCAGCAGGTACACCGTCCGCGCGGTCAGGTCGGAGGCGGCCAGCGCCGTCGGGTGGCCGTGGGTGAGGGCGGACTGGAGCTGGGCGGCGCCGGCCCGCTCCTCGTCCGTCCAGCCGGGCACCAGTCCGACCGGGGCGACCCGCATGTTCGCGCCGCAGCCCTTGGAGCCGAGCTGGCTGGCGTCGCGCCAGTCCCGCTCGGGGTGGTCCAGGAGCCGGCAGGCCGTCATGCAGGTGCGGCCGGGCGCCCGGTTGTTCTCCGGGGAGTGGTACCAGTCGACGAACTCCTCCCGGACCGGGCGGGCGAGCCGCAGCGGGCCCACCGGGCCCCGCTCCGCGGCGGTCCGCATGCCCCGGGCGAGCGCGAGGGTCATCTGGGTGTCGTCGGTGACGATCGCCGGACGGGGCAGCTCCATCGCGCGCCACGGACCGGTCTTGGCGAGGATCGCGGGCACGTCGTTGAACTCGGTGGGGAAGCCCAGGGCGTCGCCCAGGGCCAGGCCGGTCAGGGTGCCCGTCGCCGCGCGTTTGGTCGTCGTCATCGGTGGTGTCCTTCCGAGGGGCGGAGCAGGGGCGGGTGCAGGGCGGTGGCCGGTCCCGGCCGGTACAGCGCGGCCGGCTTGCCGCGGCCCCCGGTGAGCCGGGCGGCGCCCGGTACGGCCTCCACGAAGCCGGGGGTGGCCAGGACCTTGCGGCGGAAGTTGGGGCGGTCGACGGTGGTGTCCCAGACGGTCTCGTAGACGGCCTGGAGCTCGCCGAGGGTGAACTCGGGCGGGCAGAAGGCGGTGGCCAGGCAGGTGTACTCCAGCTTCGCGCCGATCCGCCCGCGCGCGTCCGCCAGGATCCGCGCGTGGTCGAAGGCCAGCTCCGCGGCCTCTCCCACCGGCGACCAGCGGGCGTGCGCCGCGTCGCCGCCGCCGTCCGCCGCCGGCTCCGGCATGTCGGGGACCAGCGCCGTGAAGGCCACCGAGACCACCCGCATCCGCGGGTCCCGGTCCGGTTCGCTGTAGGTGCGCAGCTGTTCCAGGTGCAGGGCGGCCACGGCCGCCTGCGGTAGGCCGGTCTCCTCGGCCAGCTCCCGGCGCGCGGCGGTCTCCGCGGACTCGCGGGGCAGGACGAAGCCGCCGGGGAGCGCCCAGGCCCCCGCGTACGGCTCCTGCCCGCGCCGGATCAGCAGGACGTGCAGCTGTCCGCCCCGCACGGTGAACACCGCCAGGTCGACCGTCACCGCGAACGGCTCGAAGGCGTACGGGTCGTAGCCCGGCGGCTGTTCCCCGTTCACCGGGCCTCCGGCAGGGGGTCGGCGAAGTGCCAGCCCTCGGCGAGCAGCCCGTCCACGGCGGCCACGGCCGTCTCCAGGCGTGTGCGGCGGTCCCCCCGCATGACGAGGTGACGCCTCCCGGTGGCTTCGAGCTCCTCCCGGAACCGGCCGGTCATCCACGGCCTGAGGTGGGGCCCGTCCCGCAGCCCGTCGTCCTCGAAGGGCACGTCCGCGTCGTCCGTCAGCAGGTACAGGTGGCGGCGCGTCAGCGCGGCGGTCCTCTCGACCTCCTCGCTGCGTCCGCCCGTGTACCGCTCGTGCCAGATCCCGGTCGCGAAGGAGTCGGTGTCGCAGATCAGCACCGGGGAGCCGAGCCGGGCCGCCCGCTCCTCCTGCGCGTCCTGGCGCCGGGCGATCACCGGGAACTCCTCCGAGGCGAAGGAGATGTCCGCCCAGGATGCGGCCGGGTCCGCCGCGCGGGCCGCGGCGAGCTTCTCCTCGCTGTACCGGCGCCCGTACTCGGCGACCCATCCGGTGGCCGCCCAGACCCCGCCGCGCTGCCGGTAGTGCGCCGCCAGGTCCCGCGACAGCGTCGTCGTGCCGGTGGACTCGGCGCCGAGCACCACGACCCGGCGTGCCAGGAAGGCCCGTACGGCCGGGCCGAGGAAGTCCCAGCAGCCGGCCGGGTCGGCCCGTACGGCCGTCCCCGAGACCGGGAACCGCGTCCGGCCGGGGTCCACGCAGACCTCCTCGGCGCCGAACCGGCGCGCCAGTTCGGCCCCGTAGCCCTCCGAGGTGAAGACGGCGTCCACCGGCCCGGCGACCGCCTCCCGGAAGACCGCCATGTGGGCCTCCCAGACCGCCGGGTCGTTCAGGTCGACCGGGATGTCGTCGACCGCGCCGACCACGTCCGCCCCCGGGTGGGCCTCCCTCATCCAGGCGACCCGGTCGGCGAGCGGCACGGACTCCACGGAGGCGGCGCACACCAGCACGGTCAGCCGGTCGCAGCGGTCCCGGGCGGTGCGCACCAGGTGGTGGTGGCCGGCGTGCGGCGGATAGAACTTGCCGAGCACCAGCCCGTGGCCGAAGCGCCTCACGCGGCGGCCCCCAGGGCCGTACGGGCGCCCCGCGCCGGCAGCGACCGCCGCCAGCCGATGAGGCCGGCCACGCACAGGGCGAGGAAGCCGACGTAGAGGAGGGAGGTCAGGTACAGGCCCTTGTGGGCGTAGAGGGGGATGTAGACGAGGTCGGCCGCGATCCACAGCCACCAGGATTCGAGGAGCTTGCGGCACTGGCCGTAGGTGGCCGCGAGGGAGAGCCCGGTGGTGGCCGCGTCCCAGAAGGGCACGGTCGAGTCGGTGGCCCGGGACAGGAGCAGGGTCAGGGCCAGCACCCCCACCGCCCCCGCCGCGGCCAGCCAGATCCACTCGGTGCGCGTGGTGCGGCGCACCGGCAGGGTCTCGGCGGCTCCTGGTCCACCCCCGTGGGTCCAGGACCACCAGCCGTACGCGGCGAGGGCGATGAAGACGATCTGCAGCCCGGCGTCGGCGTAGAGCCCGGCCTGGGCGAAGAGCACGATGAAGAAGACGTTGTTGGCGATGCCGATCGGCCAGTTGGCGACGTGCTGCCGCGCGACCAGCCAGACGCACAGGGCGCCGGTGGCGAAGCCGAGCACCTCGGTCCAGCTCAAGGTCCAGCTCATATCCGGGCCCCTCCCTTTAATAGTCACTGTGACTATAAGCAGGGGAGGGGGTCGGGGGCAAGGGAGAAGCCCGCGGCGCCGTGGGCGCTGCGGGCTTCTCGGATGGGCCGGGGGGAGCGGGCGGTCCTACAGACCGACCTCGCGCATCAGCATGCCGACCTCGGTGTTGGTCAGGCGGCGCAGCCAGCCCGACTTCTGGTCGCCCAGCTCGATCGGCCCGAAGGAGGTCCGTACGAGCTTCTCGACCGGGAAGCCGGCCTCCGCCATCATGCGGCGCACGATGTGCTTGCGCCCTTCGTGCAGGGTCACCTCGACCAGGTAGTTCTTGCCGACCTGGTCGACGACGCGGAAGTGGTCGGCGCGGGCGTACCCGTCCTCCAGCTCGATGCCGTCCTTGAGGCGCTTGCCGATCTCGCGCGGCAGCGGGCCGGTGATCGCGGCGACGTAGGTCTTCTTCACGCCGTACTTGGGGTGCGTGAGGCGGTGGGCCAGCTCACCGTGGTTGGTGAGCAGGATGATGCCCTCGGTCTCGGTGTCGAGCCGGCCGACGTGGAAGAGACGCGTCTCACGGTTGGTGACGTAGTCGCCGAGGCACTGGCGGCCGTCGGGGTCCTCCATCGTGGAGACGACGCCCGCCGGCTTGTTCAGCGCGAAGAAGAGGTACGACTGCGTGGCGACGGTCAGGCCGTCCACCTTGATCTCGTCCTTCGGCAGGACGCGCTTGCCCTGCTCCAGCACGATCTCGCCGTTGACCTCGACCCGGGCCTGCTCGATCAGCTCCTCGCAGGCGCGGCGCGAGCCCATGCCGGCGCGGGCGAGCACCTTCTGCAGGCGCTCCCCCTCCTCCTCGGCACCCGGGAAGGTCTTCGGGGTCTTGATGACCGGCTTGTCGGCGTACCGGTCGCGCACGCGCTCCTCGATCCGCGCCTCCAGCTCGCGCGGACGCGACTGGCCGCTGCGGCTGCCGGGACCGCGGCGCGGGCCGCCGGCCCCGCCGATGCCGGGGGTCCTGGGGGTCTTGGGGCCGCCCTTGGCGCCACCGCGCGCGTCGGCGCCGCGGGCGCCGGAGCCGCCGCGGGGACCGTCGGCCGCGCCGCGGGCACCGCCGCCGCCGGCCTTCGCTCCGCCTCGGCCGTTGCGCTCGCCCTCGGGGCCCACGTCGTAGCGGCGCTCCTCGGGGCGCGGGTTGCGGGGACGCTGCGGCGCCTGGTCGCGGTCGCGGTCCTGCGGGCCGCCGGCTCCCTGGCCGCCGCGGTATCCACCGCCGCCGCCGGAGCTGCCGCCGCGGTAGCCGCCGCTGCTGCTGCCCTGGCCCTGGCCGCCGCGGTAGCCGCCGGAGCCACTGCCGCCGGAGCTGCCGCCGCGGTAGCCGCCGCTGCTGCTGCCGCCCTGGCCCTGGCCGCCGCGGTAGCCGCCGGAGCCACTGCCGCCCGAGCTGCCACCGCGGTAGCCGCCGGAGCCGCTGCCGCCCTGGCCGCCGCGGTGGCCACCACCGCCGGCGCTGCCGCCGCGGGAGTCACCGCGCCCGCCACCGCCGCCGCTGTTCCTGTTGCCGCCAGAGTTGCCGTTGCCGCTGCTTCGCATCAAAGTTCCGTCGTCTTGTCGTCGTCTTCATCAGTGTCCGGTGCGTCCGGATCGAACGACGGCACACCTTCTTGCGTCTCGGCTTCGATCGCGTCCGCCTCGGGGAGGAAGGGCGCGAGCTCCGGGAGCTCGTCCAGGCCGCGTAGGCCCATCCGCTCCAAAAAGTGGTTCGTCGTCCTGTACAGGATCGCACCTGTTTCGGGTTCCGTCCCCGCCTCGGCCACCAGACCCCGCTGGAGGAGGGTCCGCATGACCCCGTCGCAGTTGACCCCGCGGACCGCCGAGACCCGTGAGCGGCTCACCGGCTGGCGGTACGCGACGACCGCCAGGGTCTCCAGGGCGGCCTGGGTGAGCCGGGCCTGCCGGCCGTCCAGTACGTAGCCCTCCACGGCCGGGGCGTACCGCGCGCGGGTGTAGAACCGCCACCCCCCGGCGACGAACCTCAGCTCGAAACCCCGGCCGGCGGCCGTGTACTCGTCGGCGAGCTCCGCGAGGGCGCGCACGACCTCCTGGGGGGTGCGCTCCAGCACCCTGGCCAGGTGCTCCTCAGTCGCCGGCTCGTCCACGACCATCAGGACCGCCTCCAGGGCGGGCTTCAGCTCCAGGGCGGCCACCGCGCCCGCCGGGACGGCCGCTGCCAGCGCCGGGGCAGCGGCAGCGGCAGGGGCAGGGGCAGGGGCCGACGCCGGGGCCGGGTTCGCGTCGCTGCTCAATCCTTCGCCTCCACGATCTGGTCGAACTCGTTGGTCACCGTCGGCATGCCGTCCCCGTCGCCCCCGCTCCAGCGCACGGTGAGGGTCTTCAGGGCCTCCTCCTGGTCGAGGAGCACGGCCTTCTCCCGGTAGAGCTCCAGGAGGGCCAGGAAGCGCGCGACGACGGTCAGGGTGTCCCCGGCGTCCTCGGTCAGCTCCCGGAAGGTCGCCTCCCCGCGCGCCTTCAGCATCCGCACCACGAGCCCGGCCTGTTCGCGGACGCTGACCAGCGGGGCGTGGATGTGGTCCACGTAGACCTGGGGGGCGGCCCGGGGCCGCATCGCCCGGGCCGCGAGGCGGGCCAGGCCCTCCGGGCCGATGCCGATGACCACCTCGGGCAGCAGCTCGGCGTGGTGCGGCTCCAGGCCGACGGTGCGCGGGTGGCGGCGGCCCTCGGCCTCCGCCCGGATCTCGAAGATCTCCGCGATCCGCTTGTACGCCCGGTACTGGAGCAGCCGCGCGAAGAGCAGGTCGCGGGCCTCCAGCAGGGCGAGGTCCGCCTCGTCCTCGACCTCCGCCGCCGGCAGCAGCCGGGCCGCCTTCAGGTCGAGCAGGGTGGCGGCGACGACGAGGAACTCGGTGGTCTGGTCGAGGTCCCAGTCCGGGCCCATGGCCCTGATGTGGGCCGTGAACTCGTCGGTGACCTGCGACAGCGCGACCTCAGTGACGTCCAGCTTGTGCCGGGAGATCAGCTGGAGCAACAGGTCGAAGGGACCCTCGAAGTTGGCCAGCCGCAGCGTGAACCGGCCGCCGCCGCCGGGCCTCACAAGGCTCTCAGGGGGCGCTGGGGCGGCTTCCGCGCCTTCGGGGGCCTGTGCGGCCCCCGGGCCGCCCGCGGTCGCCTCGGGGCCTCCAGCGGTCGCCTCGGCGGCTCCGGGGAGGTCCTCGCCGCCCTCCCGGCCGCCGTCCGGCCCGGGGGGCCCGGTGGGCGCACCGCGTCCGGGACCGCGTCCCAGGGGTCGACGGTTCGGCGGGCCGGGTTCGGCGGGGAGGGGCATCGCGGTCCAGGGGGTGGTGCGGAGGGTCGGAGTGCGGTGCGGCGTACCCGGCGGCCGGGTCAGCGGCCGCGCAGCCGCCGTACGAGGATGCTCGCGTCCCCGCGGGACTCGAGATCGGCGAGGACGACCGCCACCGCCTCACGGACGATACGGCCCCGGTCGACCGCGAGGCCGTGCTCGCCGCGCAGCACCAGCCGCGCGTGTTCCAGGTCCATGAGCTCCTCCGCGGAGACGTAGACCGTGATCTTCTCGTCGTGCCGCTCCCGCCCGCTGGGGCGCCGGTTGGCGCCCCTGCCCTGCCCCTTGCCGCGCCCGCCCGGCTGCGCCGGACCGCTCGCGGAGCCGGCAGAACCTTCCTGCGGCCGCCTGGGCGCCCCCACGACGGGGTCCGTGCCGGCCGCGGCCTCCCGGCTGCGGCCCTCTCCCGCCGTGCCCTCCGCCGAGGCCGCCGAGTGCTCCGCGGCGGTGCCGGTCGCCTCCTCGGCCCCCCGCCGCGGCGAGGACGACTGGAGGGCCATCCCCCCGGTCGTGCGGAACAGTTCGTCGGCTCCGGGCAGACTCACTCGGCGGGACACCGGGCGAGCACCTCCCTGGCGAGCTGGCGGTACGCTGCGGCGCCGACGGAGTTGGAGGCGTACGTGGTGATGGGCTCGCCGGCGACCGTGGTCTCCGGGAAGCGCACCGTACGGCCGATCACCGTGTGGTAGACGTGGTCGTCGAAGGCCTCGACGACGCGCGCCAGGACCTCACGGCTGTGGACCGTGCGGGAGTCGTACATCGTGGCGAGGATGCCGTCGAGCTCCAGCTCGGGGTTGAGCCGCTCCTGCACCTTCTCGATGGTCTCGGTCAGCAGTGCCACCCCGCGCAGCGCGAAGAACTCGCACTCCAGCGGGACGATGACCTTGTGAGCCGCCGTCAGGGCGTTCACGGTCAGCAGACCGAGCGAGGGCTGGCAGTCGATCACGATGTAGTCGTAGTCGGCCATCAGGGGCTTGAGGGCCCGCTGCAGGGTGGACTCGCGCGCGACCTCGCTGACCAGCTGCACCTCGGCGGCGGACAGGTCGATGTTGCTCGGCAGCAGGTCCATGTTGGGGACCGCAGTCTTGAGCAGCACCTCGTCGGCCGACATGCCCCGCTCCATGAGCAGGTTGTAGACCGTCAGGTCGAGCTCCATGGGGTTCACGCCGAGACCCACGGACAGCGCGCCCTGCGGGTCGAAGTCGACGAGCAGCACGCGGCGCCCGTACTCGGCGAGCGCGGCGCCCAGGTTGATGGTCGACGTGGTCTTGCCCACGCCGCCCTTCTGGTTGCACATCGCGATGATCTTCGCCGGACCGTGGTCGGTCAGTGGACCCGGGATGGGGAAGTACGGCAGCGGGCGTCCGGTCGGGCCGATCCGCTCACGGCGCTGGCGGGCAGCGTCGGGGGCGAGGGTGGCCGCGTACTCGGGGTCCGGTTCGTACTCCGCGTCGGGGTCGTAGAAGTGCCCCTCGGGCACATTGTCGTAGTCGGCGAAACCAGTGGGCTTTTCGCCGCTCAGGTCGCCGGCCCTGGAGTTCACGTCTAGGCCGTCCATGCTGTTTCGGGGCGTCGTCATGTGCTGGTGGTTTGCGAAGGTGCGGACTGCGACGGAGCCGACAGCCTCGAGCCCGGCGGGGTCCTGGCCCCGCTCCGGCGTCCCTGCGCGACCACCCCTAGGAGCAAATGTCGACTCATTCACAAGTCGTCTTACCTCCTCGGACGTGACCAGGACACTTATCGATAGGTCAGCGTTGCACCATGCCGACGGTTGGCGACTCTATGGCGTGTCACCGCCCAGCGGCAACACAATCCGTCGGACCCGGCACGATGTGTCGGCAACCGAACACCTCGCTGTCAAGGGCGTCCGAGCCGTCGCCGCGAATTTTCGCGGGTGCGCGAAAGGGTTAAAGGGTTACGTTCGAGGCGAGTTGAGCGGGGCCGCCGGGCACCCGCGAAACGTGTCCGGCCGGACCTCGCGAGCAAGGTCCGGCCGGATACGTGAGATTGACGTCAGTCGTTGACGCTTCAGCCGAGCAGCGTGCTCAGCTCAAGGGTCTCCAGGCCGTGCGCCTCGGCGACCGGGCCGTAAACGACCTGGCCCTCATGGGTGTTGAGGCCCAGCGCGAGCGCCGGGTCGCGACGGAGCGCCTCGACCCATCCGAGGTTCGCGAGCTGCACGATGTAGGGCAGCGTGGCGTTGGTCAGCGCGTAGGTGGAGGTGTTCGGAACCGCGCCCGGCATGTTGGCGACGCAGTAGAAGACCGAGTTGTGGACCTGGAAGGTCGGCTCGGCGTGGGTGGTCGGACGGGAGTCCTCGAAGCAGCCGCCCTGGTCGATCGCGATGTCGACAAGGACACTTCCGGGCTTCATCCGGGAGACGAGCTCGTTGGTGACCAGCTTCGGGGCCTTCGCACCCGGGATCAGCACCGCGCCGATGACGAGGTCGGCCGCGAGGACGGCCTTCTCCAGCTCGTAGGCGTTGGAGACGATCGTCTGGATCTTCGTGCCGAAGATCTTGTCGGCCTCGCGGAGCTTGTTGATGTCGCGGTCCAGCAGGGTCACGTGGAAGCCCATGCCGATGGCGATCTGCGCGGCGTTCCAGCCGGAGACGCCGCCGCCGATGACGACGGCCTCGCCGGCCGAGGTACCGGGGACGCCGCCCGGGAGGACGCCGCGGCCGCCGGCCGAGCGCATCAGGTGGTAGGCGCCGACCTGCGGGGCCAGCCGGCCCGCGACCTCGGACATCGGGGCCAGCAGCGGGAGCGCGCGGTTGGCGAGCTCGACCGTCTCGTACGCGATGGCGGTGGTGCCGGACGCGAGCAGGGCGTCCGTGCACTCGCGGGAGGCCGCGAGGTGCAGGTACGTGAAGAGGGTCTGGTCCTTGCGCAGGCGGTGGTACTCCTCCGCGATGGGCTCCTTGACCTTCAGCAGCAGGTCGGCGGTGGCCCAGACCTCGTCCGCCGTGCCCAGGATCTCGGCGCCCGCGGCGACGTACTCGGCGTCGGTGATCGAGGAACCCGCACCGGCGTTCTGCTCGACGAAGACCTGGTGGCCGCCCCGGACCAGCTCATGCACGCCGGCGGGCGTGATGGCGACCCGGAACTCGTTGTTCTTGACCTCGCGGGGGATGCCGACCTTCATCGTCGATCACGGTCCTTGGCTCAGGGGGATTTTTCGGGTCACTTCCATACATACCCGCCCACAAGAACGCGCAACGGGATGCACCACGGGAAGCCGCGGTGAACCCAGTCTAATGAAGGATGAGTCGCTGTCTAGCCTTGCAAACGAATAATCTTAGTCGGAAGCACTGCGGATTTCGCAGGCTGCGGGGTCATCTCCCAGCAATCTGTCGGCTGC
This sequence comes from Streptomyces sp. NPDC058674, assembly GCF_042716505.1. NCBI lineage: Bacteria > Bacillati > Actinomycetota > Actinomycetes > Kitasatosporales > Streptomycetaceae > Streptomyces > Streptomyces sp. NPDC058674. The sequence goes on along the minus strand of NZ_JBHXSC010000081.1, from coordinate 6,863 downwards.
GGACCGGTGCAGCCTGGCGGCCGCCGGGTCCCCGAGCCGGTCCAGCGTGTCGGCCAACCGCACCTGCAGAGCGGCCTGAAGCCGCTGGTCCCCGGCCTTGCGCGCCAGCTCCACCGCCTCCCGGCAGGTGTGCAGCGACTCCTCGGGCCGGCCCGCGTACTCCTGGACCCGCGCCATCTCGCTCAACGCCTTTGCCTGACCCGGGACATCGGCCAGCTTCCGGTAGCCCGCGGCGGCCGCCCGCCAGCTGCGCAGCGCGTCCCCGTACCGGCCCGCGTAGGTGTGGACGTTCCCCAGCCGGCCGTACAGCCGGGCCTCGTCCGCGCGCTCCCCCCGGGCGAGGGCCTGGGTGAGGGCCCGGCCGAACCAGTCGGAGGCCCGGTGCCAGTCCGCCAGCTCCTGGTACGCGCCGCCTACGGATTCCATCGCGCGGCCGGTCGCGTACGGGTCGTTCGCGGCCTTCCCCGCGACCAGAGCGGCCCGGTAGCGCTCCAGGGCCTCGTGGGTCCGGCCGGTCTCGGCGTCCAGATCGGCCAGGTTCAGCAGCGCCGCCGCCTGCTCGCGGTGCAGGTCGCGCCGCTCGGCCACGTCCAGGACCAGCCGGTGCAGCCCGTACAGCTCGGGGGCGGCCTCGGCGGTTCCGCGGTGGTCCGCGAGGGCCCGTACGAGGGCGGCGACCAGCCGGCGGGCCAGGGTGTCGAGCTCGCCGTCGGCCACGGCCAGGGCGGCGGCCGCGGACAGGGCGGGCAGCCGGGTGTCCAGCCAGGTGGCGGCGGCCCGCCGGTCGGGGAAGCGCAGGGCGCGCGGCAGGCCGCCCATCTTCTCCGGCCCGCCGACGCCGACACCCGTGTCCTCGCCGTCGTCCGGCTGGGCCATGGCACGGCAGGAGTGCAGCAGCCGTACGGTGCGCTCCAGCATCCGGGCCCGGGCGAGCTGGACCTCGGCCGGGCGCTCCTTGGTCTCCAGCAGGGCCTGGAGCAGGGGTGCGAGGCAGCCGGGCACGAAGAACAGCCCGTCGCGGGAGCCGTGCAGGAGGCCCAGCGCGACGAAGTCGTCCAGCGTGGACTGGGCGGCGGCCACCGAGCAGCCGGCGAGGGCGGAGGCGGTGTGCGCGTCGACCACCCCGGCGGGGGCGAGCGGCAGCAGCCGCAGGGTCCGCTGGGCGGGCTGCGGCAGGGACTCGTAGACGAGCCGGAAGCAGCGGCCGAGCGGGCCGCCGGCGCTGGAGGGCATGTCGTGCAGCTGTTTGGCCACGTCGACGACGGAGGCCTTGGGGTGCGCGGCGAGCCAGCCGCCGATCAGGCGCAGTGCGGCGGGCTGCCCGCCGCACTCCTCGGCGAGGGCTTCGGCGGCGCGGGGGTCGACGGTGACGCGGATGTCGCCGATCCGGTGCGCGAGCATCTGCACGGCGGAGGGGGTGTCCAGGCCGCCCAGGGTGCAGGGGCGCACGTCGGGGATGCCGGTGAGCGGCCCCTCGGCGGTCACCACGACCAGGCACTCCGGGGTGTCCGGCAGCAGGGCGTCGACCTGGTTGGGATCGACGGCGTCGTCGACCAGGACGATGACCCGGCGCCCTTTGAGGGCGCTGCGCAGGGCGGCGCTGAGGTCGTCCTCGCCGGCCCCGGGCGGGGTGGGCTGGCCCAGTCCTTCCAGGAGGTCCCGGACGGCGCGCTCGGTGGGCACGGTCGCTCCGCCCGGAGAGGTGAGCCGGGTCCGGAGCACCCCGCCGGGGTACTCGTCGGCCACCTCCCGCACGAACGCCTCGGCCAGGGCCGTGCGCCCCGACCCCGGCCGCCCCGCGACGAGCAGCACCCGCGCCCGGGGGGCCTTGGCCTTCCGGCCCGAGAGGGTGTCGAGCCCGGTCCGTGCGATGTCCTCGCGCAGCTCCTTGAGCTCACGCCGCCGCCCGACGAAATCCGTCACGGATCCGCTCCTCTCCCTGCCTTCGGATGGCGAGCGTAGTTCACGCAGAGCGACGACCCGGGTGGAGCGCGGCGGGTACATCCCCCGATCGGATCAGCGGATGGTCCGTTTTTCACGGCGGGCGGAAGCTGCGGTTCCCCCGGGCGGCCGCCCGGGGGCGGAGCGCGGCGCTCCGGCGGGGCCGGAGCCGCCGCGCCCCAGCACGCCTACGCCGTGAACGGCCTGGCCGGCCAAGGCGCCGACGCCGGGCGGAGGGCGTCGAGGCCGCCCTCGGAGGCGAGGGCGGCCGACAGGGCCAGCGCGCCCGTCACCAGACCCGGGTTCCCCAGACGACCCTCCAGTACCCCGGCCACCAGCTCGGGCAGCGGAACCCTGGCGATCTCCATGTCGGCCTCCTCGTCGGAGACCGCGTACCGCTCCCCCTCGGCCTCCGCCAGGTCCCGCGCCAGGAAGATCCGGACCGCCTCGTCCGATCCGCCCGGCGAGGAGAAGAAGTCGGCCAGCACCCGCCAGTCCTGCGCCGTGACGTGCGCCTCCTCGTACAGCTCCCGCTGGGCCGCGTGCAGCGGGTTCTCCCCGGGGACGTCCAGCAGGCCCGCCGGCAGCTCCCACAGGCGGTGCCGCACCGGGTGCCGGAACTGCTTCAGGACCAGCACCCGCTGCTCCTCGTCCACTGCGAGCACGCACACCGAGCCGGGGTGCGCCTGGTAGTCGCGGCGGACCACCATCCGGTCGGGCATCCGGACCTGGTCGGAGCGGACCGCCGTCTTGGCCCCCTGGAACGGGGTGCGCGAGGCGACGACCTCCCACGACTCCGGTGTGTCCGCGATGGCGTTGACGTTGCCCATGGCCATGGCCGTACCTTCCCGAGAAACGCGACAGCCGGGGCACGATGCGTGCCCCGGCTGCCTACGTTATGCGGTCAGGCCCTCACTTCGCGGACTGCTGCCGCTCCACGGCGGCCTTGACCAGGCCCGCGAAGAGCGGGTGCGGGCGCGTGGGGCGCGAGCGCAGCTCCGGGTGGGCCTGGGTGGCCACGAGGTAGGGGTGGACCTCGCGCGGGTACTCGACGTACTCCACGAGCCTGTTGTCCGGGGAGGTGCCGGAGAAGACGAGGCCGGCCTTCGTCTCCAGCTCGCCGCGGTACGCGTTGTTGACCTCGTAGCGGTGGCGGTGGCGCTCGTCCACGTACGCCTGGTCGCCGTAGACCTCGCGCACGATGGAACCCTCGGCGAGCTTCGCCGGGTACATGCCCAGGCGCATGGTGCCGCCCAGGTCGCCCGCGCCCTCGACGAAGGCAAGCTGCTCCTCCATGGTCGAGATGACCGGGTGCGGGGTGGAGGCGTCGAACTCGGTGGAGTTCGCGTCCTCGATGCCCGCCAGGTTGCGCGCGGCCTCGATGACCACGCACTGCAGGCCCAGGCACAGGCCCAGCAGCGGGATCCTGTTCTCGCGGGCGTAGGTGATCGCGCCGACCTTGCCGTTGACACCGCGGTCGCCGAAGCCGCCGGGCACGCAGACCGCGTCCACGTCGCCGAGCACGTCCGCGGCGCCGGCCGGGGTCTTGCAGTCGTCGGAGGCGACCCACTTGATCTGGACCCGGGCCTTGTTGGCGAAGCCTCCGGCGCGCAGCGCCTCGGTCACCGACAGGTAGGCGTCGGGCAGGTCGATGTACTTGCCGACGAGCGCGACCTTGACCTCGTGGTCGGGGTTGTGGACCCGGTCCAGGAGGTCTTCCCAGACGGTCCAGTTGACGTCGCGGAAGGGCAGGTCGAGCTTGCGGACGACGTAGGCGTCCAGGCCCTCGGTGTGCAGGACCTTCGGGATGTCGTAGATCGACTTGGCGTCGATGGCCGCGACGACGGCGGCCTCGTCCACGTCACACATCAGGGAGATCTTGCGCTTGATCGAGGTCGGCACCTCGCGGTCGGCGCGCAGCACGATCGCGTCGGGCTGGATGCCGATGTTGCGCAGGGCCGCGACCGAGTGCTGGGTGGGCTTGGTCTTCAGCTCGCCGGACGGGCCGATGTAGGGCAGCAGCGAGATGTGCACGACGAAGACGTTGTCGCGGCCGACCTCGTGGCGGACCTGGCGGACGGTCTCCAGGAACGGCAGCGACTCGATGTCGCCGACGGTCCCGCCGACCTCGGTGATGACCACGTCGACGTCCGCGGTCGCCATGCGGCGGATGCGGTGCTTGATCTCGTTGGTGATGTGCGGGATGACCTGCACGGTGTCGCCCAGGTACTCGCCGCGCCGCTCCTTGGCGATGACCGTCGAGTAGACCTGGCCGGTGGTGACGTTGGCCGAGCCGTCGAGGTCGACGTCGAGGAAGCGCTCGTAGTGGCCGATGTCCAGGTCGGTCTCGGCGCCGTCGTTGGTGACGAACACCTCACCGTGCTGGAAGGGGTTCATCGTGCCGGGGTCGACGTTCAGGTAGGGGTCGAGCTTCTGCATCGTGACCCGCAGGCCGCGCGCCTTCAGCAGCGCACCCAGGCTGGAGGCCGTCAGGCCCTTGCCGAGGGAGGAAGCGACACCCCCGGTGACGAAGATGTGCTTGGTCGTCATGGAGTTGGGCGGCATCGCCAAGAGGGGGCTCCCGTGGTCGCGAGGTGAGGTGCGTCCGGCGCCGGACTCCGTCGATCCGGAAGGGTCTCAGGGGGCGCCGAAGCTGCGGTTTCGGGGCTCCTGGTTCGCACAGGCAGACCACCGGTCCACGGGGTACCAGCCTATCAGCGCCCGGGCCGGTCCGCCTCCGGCGACGCGGGCGGCCGCGGCGCGCGGAACGGCGCGCGGAACGTTCTCGCTGCTCACCCGTTTGGCCGAGCCACATTCTTCGCAGGCTTAGGTAGATCACTAGGGTGCCGTCATATCCTGCTCGGATATTGCGAACATCGCCGCCGGGCAGACCGTCAGACGGCCGACCCGAGCCGATATGCGGAATCATTGGCTCAACGCGGCGTTCCCCACCCATGGGAGACCGCGCAAACCGCGCAATGCAAGCGCCCTTCGGGGCGGACGTGGCCGTTCGACTGGAGATGCACGTGTCCGGGCGCATCGAGGATTACGCACTGATCGGGGACATGCAGACCGCGGCGCTGGTCTGTCGGGACGGGGCGGTGGACTGGTTGTGTCTGCCCCGTTTCGACTCCCATGCCGTGTTTGCAAGCATTCTCGGCACCGAGGATCACGGCTTCTGGCGGATCGGTCCTGCCTTCCCGGCGGGCATGGACGCCCCCCGGGCCACCCGCCGCCGCTACCGGGGCGACTCCCTGGTGCTGGAGTCGGAGTGGGAGACCCCGCGCGGCACGGTCCGTGTGATCGATTTCATGCCGCCCCGCGAGGACCACGCCCCGCAGCTGATCCGCATCGTGGAAGGCGTCAGCGGTCGCGTGCCGATGCGCTCGGCGCTGCGCATGCGTTTCAGCTACGGCCGGGTCGTGCCCTGGGTGCACAAGGTCGACGGCCGCACGGTGGCCGTGGCCGGGCCCGACTCGGTCTGGCTGGACACCGACGCGCAGACGTACGGCAAGGACCTGACGACGTACTCCGACTTCACGGTCGGGCCGGGCGACCGGATGGCCTTCAGCATCAGCTGGCAGCCCTCGCACCGCGGCGCGCCGCAGGCCCCGGACGCCGAGGCGGCCCTGGACTCCACCACCGAGTTCTGGCGCGAGTGGGTCGAGCAGTGCACGTACCACGGGCCCTACCGTGAGGCGGTGGTCCGCTCCCTGATCACCCTCAAGGCCCTGACCTACGGCCCCACCGGCGGCATCGTCGCCGCGCCGACCACCTCCCTCCCGGAGGAGATCGGCGGCGTCCGGAACTGGGACTACCGCTACACCTGGCTGCGCGACGCGGCCATCACCCTCTCCTCGCTGCTGCGCACCGGCTACCGCGAGGAGGCCCGCGCCTGGCGCGAGTGGCTGCTGCGCGCGGTGGCCGGGGACCCCGAGAACCTGCAGATCATGTACGGCATCGCGGGCGAGCGCGAGCTCGGCGAGACCGAGCTGGACTGGCTCCCCGGGTACGAGAACTCGCGCCCGGTCCGGGTCGGCAACGGCGCGGCCGGCCAGCTCCAGCTGGACGTCTACGGCGAGGTCACCGAGGCCCTGCACCTGGGCCACATGACGGGTCTGGCGCGCAGCGACTACGCCTCGCTGCTCCAGCTCAAGCTGATCCGCTACCTGGAGACCCACTGGGACCAGCCGGACGAGGGCATCTGGGAGGTGCGCGGTCCGCGCCGCCACTTCGTGCACTCGAAGGTGATGGCCTGGGTGGCCGTGGACCGCACCATCAAGCTGATCGAGAGCGGGGACGCCGACGGCCCGCTGGAGCGCTGGCGCGAGCTGCGCGACGAGATCCACCAGGACGTGTGCGAGAAGGGCTACGACAAGGAGCGGAACACCTTCACCCAGTCGTACGGGTCGAAGGAGCTGGACGCCTCCCTGCTGCTGATCCCGCAGATGGGCTTCCTGCCGCCGGACGACAAGCGGGTCATCGGCACCATCGAGGCGATCCAGCGCGAGCTGTCCACTCCGGACGGCTTCATCCTGCGGTACCCGACGTCGGGCGACGAGGCCGGCGTGGACGGCCTGGAGGGCGACGAGGGGGCGTTCCTCGCCTGCTCGTTCTGGATGGCCGACGACCTGGCGATGATCGGCCGCGTCGACGAGGCGCGCCGCCTCTTCGAGCGCCTGCTGTCGCTCCGCAACGACCTGGGGCTGCTGGCGGAGGAGTGGGACCCGCGGCTGCAGCGGCAGGTCGGGAACTTCCCCCAGGCCTTCAGCCACGTTCCGCTGATCGACACGGCGCTGCGGCTGACCGCGAGCGGGGCGTACGGAGGCTAGGTGTATTGACCCGCAGCGTTGTTCACACGGCTGATGGGTGGCTTGCCGTCGAGTGCGGTGTGGCAGCGGTGGTGGTTGTAGGTGTGGAGG
>NZ_JBHXSC010000080.1:0-28498 GCF_042716505.1 Streptomyces sp. NPDC058674 | reverse complement strand
GAAGCTAAGCCTTTCAGCGCCGATGGTACTGCAGGGGGGACCCTGTGGGAGAGTAGGACGCCGCCGAACAATTATTGTGGGAGAGCCCCGCACCTCATGGTGCGGGGCTTTTCTGCGTTCCGGACCCGTGTGTGCACTCCTGTAGGGTCAGGGTGCATCGTTCGTTCGACATTTCTACCGTCACAGTGGAGGCCCCCGGGTGGAGGTCCAGGAGACTCGGGTCCAGACCGACCGAATTTTCACCATTCCGAACATCCTGAGCATGGCTCGGTTGGCCGGCGTGCCGCTGTTCCTGTGGCTGATCCTCGCCGAGCACGACGGGTGGGCCCTGGCGGTCCTCATGCTCAGCGGGATCAGTGACTACCTGGACGGGAAGCTCGCACGCCGCTGGAACCAGATCAGTCGCCTCGGTCGGTTGCTGGACCCCGCCGCGGACCGGCTGTACATCCTCTCCACGCTCTTCGGCCTGACCTACCGGGAGATCCTGCCCCTGTGGCTCACCGGGGCGCTGCTCGCCCGTGAGCTGATGCTGCTGGTCATGGTGTGGATCCTGCGCCGGCACGGCTATCCGCCGCCGCAGGTCAACTTCCTCGGCAAGGCCGCGACCTTCAACCTGATGTACGCCTTCCCGTTGCTGCTGCTCAGTGACGGCACGGGCTGGTTGGCCTGGACGGGGTCAGTTTTGGGATGGGCGTTCGCCGGATGGGGTACAACCCTCTATTGGTGGGCAGGAGTGCTGTACGTGGTGCAGGTCCGCCGTCTCGTCAAGGCGGATGCCACAGCCGATTGAGCTCGCTCAGCGCCTGATGACGCGGAGCAGTGCGGAGTCACCGTCCGGGACGGGCGAGGTCGGCGAGATCGTCGTCTCCCAAGGAGGACTCTTCCGACATGAAGGCCGTCGTGATGGCCGGAGGCGAAGGCACCCGCCTTCGCCCAATGACCTCGAGCATGCCCAAGCCGCTCCTGCCGGTGGCCAACCGGCCGATCATGGAGCATGTGCTCAGGCTGCTCAAGCGGCATGGGCTCAGCGAGACCGTGGTCACCGTGCAGTTCCTGGCGTCGCTCGTCAAGAACTACTTCGGTGACGGCGAAGAGCTCGGAATGGAGCTCACCTATGCCAACGAGGAGAAGCCACTCGGGACCGCCGGCAGCGTGAAGAACGCCGAGGAGGCCTTGAAGGACGACACGTTCCTCGTGATCTCCGGCGATGCGCTCACCGACTTCGACCTCACCGACCTCATCCGCTTCCACAAGGAGAAGGGCGGACTGGTCACGGTCTGCCTGACCCGGGTCCCCAACCCGCTGGAATTCGGCATCACCATCGTGGACGAGGAGGGCAAGGTCGAGCGCTTCCTCGAGAAGCCGACCTGGGGCCAGGTGTTCTCGGACACCATCAACACCGGCATCTACGTGATGGAGCCGGAGATCTTCGACTACGTGGACCCGGACGTCTCCGTGGACTGGTCCGGCGACGTCTTCCCGCAGCTCATGAAGGAAGGCCGGCCGATCTACGGCTACGTCGCCGAGGGCTACTGGGAGGACGTCGGTACCCACGAGAGCTACGTCAAGGCCCAGGCCGACGTGCTCGAGGGCAAGGTCCAGGTCGACATGGACGGCTTCGAGATCTCGCCCGGCGTGTGGATCGCCGAAGGAGCCGAGGTGAGCCCCGACGCGGTGCTCCGCGGCCCGCTGTACATCGGGGACTACGCCAAGGTCGAGGCCGGGGTGGAGATCCGCGAGCACACCGTCGTGGGCTCGAACGTCGTCGTCAAGAGCGGCGCCTTCCTCCACAAGGCGGTCGTCCACGACAACGTCTACATCGGACCCCACAGCAACCTCCGCGGCTGCGTGATCGGCAAGAACACCGACATCATGCGAGCCGCGCGGATCGAGGACGGCGCCGTCATCGGCGACGAGTGCCTCGTCGGCGAGGAGTCGATCGTCCAGGGGAACGTACGCGTCTACCCCTTCAAGACGATCGAGGCCGGTGCCTTCGTCAACACCTCGGTCATCTGGGAGTCCCGCGGGCAGGCCCACCTGTTCGGTGCACGGGGCGTCTCCGGCATCCTGAACGTGGAGATCACCCCCGAGCTGGTCGTGCGGCTCGCCGGCGCCTATGCGACGACGCTGAAGAAGGGCGCGATCGTCACCGTCGCCCGTGACCACTCCCGAGGCGCGCGAGCGCTCAAGCGGGCCGTGATCTCGGCGCTCCAGGCCAGCGCGATCAACGTCCGCGACCTGGAGAACGTACCGCTGCCCGTGGCGCGGCAGCAGACCGCGCGCGGCAGCGCCGGCGGCATCGTCCTGCGGACCTCGCCGGGCGTGCCCGACTCCGTGGACATCATGTTCCTGGACGAGCGGGGAGCCGACCTCTCGCTCCAGCAGCAGCGCAAGCTCGACCGGGTCTACGCGCGCCAGGAGTACCGGCGTGCCTTCCCCGGGGAGATCGGCGACCTGCAGTTCCCGGGCAGCGTCTTCGACGGGTACACCGGCTCGCTGCTGCGCGGGGTGGACACCACCGGGATCGCCGACGCCGGGCTCAAGGTGGTCGTGGACGCCTCCAACGGCAGCGCCGGGCTCGTGCTGCCCAGCCTCCTGGGCCGGCTCGGCGTGGACGCCCTGACGATCAACCCGGGTCTCGACGAGACCCGGCCGACCGAGACCTCGGAGTCCCGGCGCGCCGGACTGGTGCGGCTCGGGGAGATCGTCGCCTCGGCGCGGGCCGCCTTCGGTGTCCGCTTCGACCCGGTGGGCGAGCGGATCTCGCTGGTCGACGAGCGCGGTCGGATCATCGAGGACGACCGTGCCCTGCTCGTCATGCTGGACCTGGTGGCCGCGGAGAAGCGCAGCGGCAAGGTGGCGCTGCCGGTGACCACGACGCGGGTCGCCGAGCAGGTGGCGGCCTACCACGGCACGCAGGTGGAGTGGACGACGACCTCCCCGGACGACCTGACACGGGTCGGCCGGGCGGAGAACACCATCTTCGGCGGTGACGGCCGGGGCGGGTTCATCGTCCCCGAGTTCAGCAGCGTCTTCGACGGGTCGGCGGCCTTCGTGCAGCTGCTCGGACTCGTGGCCCGGACGCAGCTCACGCTGAGCCAGATCGACGCCCGCATCCCGCGGGCCCACGTGCTCAAGCGGGACGTGCCGACCCCGTGGGCGGTCAAGGGGCTCGTCATGCGGCGGGTCGTGGAGGCGGCCGGCGACCGGCAGGTCGACACCACCGACGGGGTGCGCGTCGTCGAGGCGGACGGGCGCTGGGCGCTGGTCCTGCCGGACCCGGCGGAAGCCGTCACCCACCTGTGGGCCGAGGGCCCCGACGACGCCTCGGCGCAGGCCCTGCTCGACGAGTGGGCGGCCGTGGTGGACGGCGAGGGGAGCTGACGGCCGGGCGCTGACAGGCGTACGGACGACGTCCGGCGGACCGCGTGCGGGGATCACCCCGGCCCGGTCCGCCGGACGACCGCATTCGGTGTGTACGGCGCCGACATGCGACGATGTGCGGCATGTCGCAGCCGCCCAGCAACAGGAGTTCGGCGTCCCCGCCACCGCGCCCGGACGCCTCCATGTCGCTGCTGACCCACGTGATGGACCACAGCCTGGACGAGGGGTACGCGGAGGCCTCCGCCCGGCGCGAGGCCGACGGCACGGCGGGACTGCCGCGGACCCTCAAGGCGAAGCTGGGGCTGGCCGCCGGGCTCGTACTGGCGGCCATGGTCGTCACGCTCGGCGCCGCCGAGGCGCAGCTGGCGGCTCCGGTGCTCGCCAAGGAGCGCCACGAGCTGATCGACCGGGTGGAGCGCGCCGACGAGCGTGCGAACGGCCTGGAGCGGGACATCGAGCGCCTGCGGACCGACGTCGTCGACCGGCAGCGCGCCGCGTGGAAGCAGCCCCGCGGCGGGCAGGGCGAACTGGTGGCGCTGCTGTCCGGAGCCACCGAGGCGCGCGGGCCCGGGATCAAACTGGTCGTGGACGACGCCAAGGGCGCGTCGCCGGGCGACGGGGGCGGTCCGCGCGAGAGCGCCGGCTTCTCCGACACGGGACGGCTGCGCGACCGGGACATGCAGAAGATCGTCAACGGTCTGTGGCAGTCCGGGGCCGAAGCGGTCTCGATCAACGGACAGCGGCTCACGTCGCTGTCGGCGATCAGAGCGGCCGGTGACGCGATACTGGTCGACAACAGGCCGCTCGTGCCGCCGTACGAAGTGCTGGCGGTGGGCGACAAGAAGAGGCTCGGCACGGCCTTCCAGGAGTCGCCGGACGGCCAGTACCTGCAGGTGCTGCAGGAGAGCTACGGAATCCGCTCCGCGCTGTCCGCCCAGAACGAGGTGCGGCTGCCCGCCGCTTCGAGCCTGACCGTGCGCACAGCCACACCAGCAGAGCAGCAGAAGGGTGCATCGTGATCGCGGTACTGGGCCTCGTGGCCGGAGTGGTGGTCGGACTTCTGGTCCGGCCCGAGGTGCCGGCCGTGGTGGAGCCTTATCTGCCGATCGCCGTGGTGGCGGCGCTGGACGCGGTCTTCGGCGGTCTGCGCGCGATGCTGGACGGGATCTTCGTGGACAAGGTCTTCGTGGTGTCCTTCCTGTCCAACGTGGTCGTGGCCGCGCTGATCGTCTTCCTCGGCGACAAGCTGGGCGTCGGTTCGCAGCTCTCCACGGGTGTGGTCGTGGTCCTCGGCATCCGCATCTTCTCCAATGCCGCGGCCATCCGCCGCCACGTGTTCCGGGCGTGAGGCCGATGAGTACGAACGACACCCCTCCCGAGCGTCCGGAAGGCTCCGGGACGCCCGGCGGTGGTCCGGTACCCCCGGTGCCCCCCGCGCCTCCCGCCGCTTCCGTGCCCCCCGCGCCTCCCGCCGCTTCCGTGCCACCTGCGGCTCCCGCGGCTCCCGAGGAGACGGGGCGGCAGCGGCTCGCGGCCGGGCTGTGGCCGCCGCGGGTGAGCCGGGCCCAACTGATCGTCGCCCTGCTGCTCTTCGTCCTGGGTCTCGGCCTGGCCATCCAGGTGCGCTCCAACAGCGACTCCAGTGCGCTGCGCGGGGCCCGCCAGGAGGACCTCGTACGCATCCTCGACGAGCTCGACGGGCGGACCAAGCGCCTGGAGGACGAGAAGCAGCGCCTGGAGGACCAGCGCAGGGAGCTGGAGAGCAGCTCCAACCAGGCCGAGGAGGCACGCAAGCAGACCGTGGAGAAGGAGCGCCAACTCGGCATCCTGGCCGGTACGGTGGCTGCCCAGGGGCCGGGGATCACATTGAGGATCAGCGATCCCACGGGTCAGGTGCAGTCCGACCAGCTGCTGGACACCCTCCAGGAACTGCGGGCGGCCGGGGCCGAGGCCATTCAGGTCAACGGGGTGCGCATCGTGGCGGGCTCGTACTTCTCGGATGAGGACGGCGGGGTCGGGATCGACGGCAAGAAGATCACACAACCCTATGAATTCAAGGTCATCGGCAAGCCCCAGGATCTGGAGCCCGCGCTCAACATCCCCGGCGGTGTCGTCCAGACGCTGGAGAAGGAGCAGGCCGACGTCGCCGTCGTACGGTCGGCGAAGATCACTGTGGACGCCTTGCGGGCAGCGGAGCAGCCTGACTACGCTCGGTCGTCATCACCGTGAAGCGGAGTGAGCGGTGGACCGGCTCACGTGGGCGGATGCCTGCGGGGGGTCGGCGCACCGAAGTCGTGGTGCGTGGTGGAAACTGTCTGGTGGTCACGGACGTTGTGAGAATGTCCGGGTCGGCAGGGATGTGCATTCGGAGTTCGTCCTGCCCCACGGGCGGGTCTATTTCGGTCAAGGGGAATCGCCCGTGAAGTTGTTTGAGAAGTTGTTCGGCAAGAAGAACCGCGAGGAAGGCGGCGCGGCACGTCACCGTGCCGGGCACGGTGACGTGGAAGGGCAGGGCGACCGGCCGCTCTTCCGAGACGAGGTCTCCGGCGCGGGAGGCAGTTCGGGCGCGTACGGCGCGTCGGCTGTCGACCCCGCCGGTACCGGCATAGGTTTCGGTGAACCGTCAACCTCAAGTGCGGGTGGAGGGTTTGCCTCCGACCCGTATGCCACCAATGCCTCCGCGGGACACCCGCGGCGCGAGGAGCCCTCCATGTCGGCCGAGCAGGTTTGCAGCAGGTGCGGACACCGCAGCGATGCGGCCAGCCGGTTCTGCTCCAACTGCGGGGCGCCGCTGCGGCCGGGCCTGACGCCGGAGCGTGCCTCGGAGACCACGTCCACCATCTCGATCTCGGGTCTGGAGGCCTACGAGGCCGAGGTGTCGGGGCAGCAGCACGCGTCGCCCTCGCTGTCCCCCGAGGCCCAGGCCGCGGTGGAGGCACTGCCCCCCGGTTCCGCCCTGCTCATCGTGCGGCGCGGTCCCAACTCCGGCAGCCGCTTCCTGCTGGACGGTGAGCTGACCACGGCGGGCCGGCACCCGCAGAGCGACATCTTCCTGGACGACGTCACCGTCTCCCGGCGCCATGTCGAGTTCCGCAGGAGCCAGGACGGCGGTTTCACCGTCTCCGACGTCGGCAGCCTCAACGGCACGTACGTGAACCGGGAGCCGATCGACTCCGTCGCCCTGAACAACGGCGACGAAGTGCAGATCGGCAAGTACCGGGTGGTCTTCTACGCGAGCCTGCGGGGCATCTGACCCGTCCCCCGGACCCGTCCGGGGGACCCCCAGAGGGAAGGTCCCATGCTGCGCACTCCGACGGGCGGTGCCGTGAACGGCACCGCCGGCTCGGCCGGGCGGCGGGTGAGCATCGGCACGGTGCTCACCACGCTGCGTGACGAGTTCCCCGAAGTCACGATCTCGAAGATTCGCTTCCTGGAGGCGGAGGGGCTCGTCGAGCCCGAGCGCACGCCGTCCGGGTACCGCAAGTTCAGCACCGCGGACGTGGAGCGGATCGCCCGCATCCTGCGGCTGCAGCGCGACCACTACCTGCCACTGAGGGTCATCCGCGAGCAGCTCGACGCGCTCGCACGCGGGGAGCAGATCCGCATCCCGGGGCCGACCGCCCACCAGGACCCCGCCGGCACGGTCGATCCCGGCAGTCCCGCGGCCCTGTACGGCGAGGTCGGGCGCGAGCGCACCACCGTGGCCCGGGTGGGCCGGGCGGAGCTCATCGCGGCCGCCGACGTGGACGAGGTACAGCTCGTCGAGTGGGAGTCCTACGGCCTGCTGGCCGAGTCCCCGGATGGCGGATTCGACGCCGAGGCCGTCACGGTGGCCCGTCTGGTGGCCGACCTGGGCCGGTTCGGGCTGGAACCGCGCCACCTGCGCGCGATGAAAGCGGCGGCGGACCGCGAGGCGGGGCTCGTGGAACAGGTCGTCGCGCCGCTGAGACGCCACCGCAACCCCCAGACGCGGGCCCACGCGGAGGCGACCATGAGGGAGCTCGCGGGACTCTCCGTACGGCTCCACGAGGCACTCGTGCAGACCGCTCTCGGGGTCCGGCTGTAGCGACCTGAGGGGGCCCGACTACCCAAACCGGCTGGGCAGGTCCTAGGGTTACTGTGTGAACGAGCTCGACGTTGTGGGTGTCCGGGTGGAAATGCCCTCCAACCAACCGATCGTGCTCCTGCGTGAAGTGGGAGGCGATCGGTACCTCCCCATCTGGATCGGTCCAGGGGAGGCTACCGCCATCGCCTTCGCGCAGCAGGGCATGGCCCCTGCCCGACCGCTGACGCACGACCTGTTCAAGGACGTGCTGGAAGCGGTCGGCGAGGAGCTCACCGAGGTCCGGATCACGGATCTGCGGGAGGGCGTCTTCTACGCGGAGCTCGTCTTCGCCAGCGGGGTCGAGGTGAGCGCGAGGCCGTCCGACGCCATAGCGCTGGCCCTGCGGACGGGGACGCCGATCTACGGCAGTGACGGTGTGCTCGACGACGCCGGAATCGCCATTCCCGACGAGCAGGAGGACGAAGTGGAGAAGTTCCGCGAGTTCCTCGACCAGATCTCGCCCGAGGACTTCGAGACCGGCCCGCAGTAGGCGTCGGCCGCGTCGTCCACGCGGCAAGGCCAGCCCATTCGAGTAGCCTTTCCCCGCAAACGGATACGGGAAACCACTCTCAGGGTGATTATCACTCGGCGTGCCGAGTGTGGCGATCGTTGACGCACCCCTGGTGACTGCCTACCTTCAAGGTGGCAGGTCAAGGACGGAGGGTCGGCGTGAGGATCACGGGCGACGGTACGACCGGGGGCACCCCCGTACGGAGTGACGGTGGACCGTACCCGCTGTACGGCAGCACGATGGGCTCCGCGCGCCGTCAGCCGGAGTCGACGCCGGCCGAAGCGGTGAGCGGGGAGCCGGCGCCCGAGCAGATCGGCTACCGCGGGCCGACGGCCTGCGCCGCGGCCGGCATCACCTATCGGCAGCTCGACTACTGGGCGCGGACCGGGCTGGTGGAGCCCAGCGTGCGCGCGGCCGGGGGTTCGGGCACGCAGCGGCTGTACAGCTTCCGGGACGTGGTGGTCCTCAAGATCGTCAAGCGTTTCCTGGACACCGGCGTGGCGCTCCAGAACATCCGCGCGGCCGTGCAGCACCTGCGGGACCCGGGGTTCTCGGACCTGGAACGGGTCACGCTGATGAGCGACGGCGCGACGGTCTACGAGTGCACCTCGCCCGACCAGGTCGTGAGCCTGCTCCAGGGCGGGCAGGGCATCTTCGGCATCGCCGTGGGCGTGGTGTGGCGGGACGTGGAGAACGCGCTCTCACAGCTGCACGGGGAGCGGGTGGACACCGGCGAGACCCTCGTCGGCCACAACCCGGCGGACGAGCTTGCGGCGCGCCGCAACCGGGCCGTCTGACCTCGCGCACCGGTTTGTCAGAGGCCTGGGGCAGAGTCGTGGTGTGAGAGCCGCGCCGACCATCCTGCACCTGGACATGGACGCCTTCTACGCCTCGGTGGAGCAGGCGTCGAAGCCGAGCCTGCGCGGCAAGCCCGTCATCGTCGGCGGGCTCGGGCCGCGCGGGGTCGTCGCCACCGCCTCGTACGAGGCCAGGCGCTTCGGCGTGCACTCCGCGATGCCGATGGCGCAGGCCCGGCGGCTCTGCCCGAACGGCGCCTGCCTGGTGCCCCGCTTCACCCTCTACCGCGCGGTCAGCGACGTGGTGATGGCCCTGCTGCGGGAGCTGTCGCCCCTGGTGGAGCCGCTCAGCCTGGACGAGGCCTTCGTGGACCTGGAGGCGGGCGGCGTCGCCTTCGACGCGCAGGGCGCCAGAGCGACGGGCGAGCGGCTGCGGGCGGACATCCGGGCCGCCACCGGCCTCAGCGGGTCGGTCGGGCTCGCCGGGTCGAAGATGCTGGCCAAGGTGGCGTCCGAGGAGGCCAAGCCGGCCGGGCTGCTGCTGATCGAGCCGGGTACCGAGCGCGAGCTCCTCGCGCCGATGTCCGTCCGGACCCTGCCCGGGGTGGGGCCGGCTACCGGGGAGCACCTGCGCCGGGCCGGGATCACCACCGTGGGGGAGCTGGCGGAGGCCGGGGAGGACGAGCTGGTCCGGATGGTCGGGCGCGCGCACGGCGTCGGCCTGTACCGGATGGCCCTGGGGCTGGACGACCGGCCGGTCGTGGCGGAGCGGGACGCGAAGTCGGTGTCGGTCGAGGACACCTTCGACGTGGACCTGCACGACCGGGTGCGCATCCGCACCGAGGTGCAGCGGCTCGCGGACCGCTGTGTGCGGCGGCTGCGGAGCTCGGGGCACTCGGGGCGCACCATCGTGCTGAAGGTCCGGCGGTTCGACTTCTCGACGCTGACGCGCTCGGAGACACTGCGCGGCCCCACCGACGACCCGGGGGTGGTGCGGGAGGCCGCCGCGCGGCTGCTGGAGGGGGTCGACACCACGGGCGGCGTGCGGCTGCTGGGCGTCGGGGTGACCGGGCTGGCGGACTACACGCAGGAGGACCTCTTCGCCCAGGCCGCCGCGACGCTCGCGGCCGGGGCGCCGGGCGCCGTCGCCGAGACCGGGGACGGCGCCGGGGAGCCCGCGCCGGCGGCCGGTGGGGAGGGCGGGACCGAAGGGCCGGAGGGCGGCCCCGCGACCGGCGGGGGTGTCGGCGGCGCCGACCGTGCGGGCGCGGCGGTGGCTCCCGGGGATTCGGCCCCCGGGGATTCGGCCCCCGGCGGGCCCGAGGACCCCGGCGCCGGCGCGGGCGCCGTACCGGAGCGGCGCTGGGCAGCGGGCAACGACGTACGGCACGCCGTGTACGGGCCGGGGTGGGTGCAGGGCAGCGGGGTCGGGCGGGTGACCGTGCGGTTCGAGCAGCCCGGGTCTCCGCCCGGCCGGGTGCGCACCTTCCTGGTGGACGACCCCGAGCTGGAGGCGGCCGATCCGCTGCCGCTGGTGGGGGAGGAGGGGCCGGGCGGGCCCTGAGGCACCTGCCCGGCCGGCGGAGGGGCGTACGGCGGCGAAGGGAGGGCAGCCCTCGTCTCCGGCGGGTCAGCCCTCGTCTCCGGCCAGTCGGCCGAAGTCGCGGGGCTGGTCGGAGGCGGGCGGCGGCTGGTGGAACTCGGACGGGAGGGTCACGTCCAGCCCGTAGTGGTGGTAGAGCTGCAGCTCCTGTTCGGGCGAGAGGTGCCGGCCGACGCCGAAATCGGGGGCGTCCCTGATGAGGGAGCGGTCGAAGGGCACCCGCAGGGTGTCGCCCACCAGCTCGCTGGGCTCCAGCGGGACGAAGGCGTCCCGGCTGAACAGCCCCGTCCGGACGGCGGCCCATTCCGGGACGCCCGTGGCATCGTCGAGGTAGACCTCGTCAACGGTGCCGATCTTGGCACCGTTGCGGTCGAGCGCCTTGCGGCCGATCAGGCTGCGCGGATCGATGTCGCTCTGCACGGTCCCTCCATCTGGTCGCAACTCCTCCGTAATGACTACAGAAGTGCATATCCGGATCGCAGGCCACTCGGGAAGCGGCCGCAACCGCGCTGGTAGGCTGGGTGGTGGCTGTCGACCCTGTGCGGGAGAGTCCTCCGAACGAGTGAGTGCGGAGGCGCCGAAGGAGCAAATCCTCCCCGGAATCTCTCAGGCATACGTACCGCACGGACGAGGCCACTCTGGAAAGCAGGAGCGGGTACCGGGCGCGCAGTGCCGGTTCCCCTCCTCACCGACGGTGAAAGCCGGATCTCGAGGGAGACCCCCGCGAGGCCCGGTGAAACTCTCAGGTTGAGATGACAGAGGGGGAGGCCGTCCGGGTGCCCGCGCCGTGGTGCCCCTCGCAGGTCGTACGACCAGGAGGCCTCCGTACATGACCGCCAACCGCATTCCGCTCTCCCAGCTGGAGCGAGGCATCCCCTTCGAACAGCGCCACATCGGCCCTGATGTCGAGGCGCAGGCGAAGATGCTCGCCCAGGTGGGCTACGGCTCCCTGGACGAACTGACCGCCGCCGCGGTACCGGATGTGATCAAGACCGCCGAGGCGCTGAACCTGCCCGAGGCGCTCACCGAGGCCGAGGTGCTGGCCGAGCTCCGCTCGCTCGCCGACCGCAACCAGGTCCTCACCTCCATGATCGGCCTCGGCTACTACGGGACCTTCACCCCGCCGGTGATCCTGCGCAACGTCATGGAGAACCCGGCCTGGTACACGGCGTACACGCCCTACCAGCCGGAGATCTCGCAGGGCCGCCTCGAGGCGCTGCTGAACTTCCAGACCGTCGTCGCCGACCTCACCGGCCTGCCGACCTCGGGGGCCTCGCTCCTCGACGAGGGCACCGCGGCCGCGGAGGCGATGTCCCTGTCCCGCCGTGTGGGCAAGGTCAAGAACGGCGTCTTCCTCATCGACGCCGACGCGCTGCCGCAGACGATCGCGGTGATCGAGACCCGCGCCGAGCCCGCGGGCGTGGAGGTCGTCGTCGCCGACCTCTCCGACGGCATCCCGGCCGAGATCGCCGAGCGCGGCGTCTTCGGCGTGCTGCTCCAGTACCCGGGCGCGTCCGGCGCCGTGCGGGACATCAAGCCGCTCATCGACCAGGCGCACGGCCTCGGCGCCGTCGTCACCGTCTCGGCGGACCTGCTCGCCCTGACGCTGCTCACCTCCCCGGGCGAGCTGGGCGCGGACATCGCGGTCGGCACCACCCAGCGCTTCGGCGTCCCGATGGGCTTCGGCGGACCGCACGCCGGCTACATGGCCGTCCAGGGCAAGCACGCTCGCTCACTGCCCGGCCGCCTCGTCGGCGTCTCCGTGGACGCGGACGGCAACAAGGCCTACCGCCTGGCCCTCCAGACCCGCGAGCAGCACATCCGCCGCGAGAAGGCCACCAGCAACATCTGTACCGCGCAGGTGCTGCTCGCCGTGATGGCCGCGATGTACGCCGTCTACCACGGCCCCGACGGCCTGCGGACGATCGCCCGCCGGACCCACCGCTACGCCGCCCTGCTCGCCGCCGGTCTGCGCGCCGGCGGGGTCGAGCTGGTGCACGGCTCCTACTTCGACACCCTCACCGCCCGGGTTCCCGGCAGGGCCGCCGAGGTCGTCGCCGCCGCCCGTGAGGGCGGGGTCAACCTCCACCAGGTCGACGCCGACCTCGTCTCCCTCTCCTGTGACGAGACCACCCTGCGCGCCGACGTCGAGGCCGTCTGGGCCGCCTTCGGCGTCAGTGGCGACATCGAGGCGCTGGACGCGACCACGGCCGACGCCCTGCCCGAGGCGCTCCTGCGCTCGGACGAGGTCCTCACGCACCCGGTCTTCCACCAGCACCGCTCCGAGACCGCGATGCTGCGCTACCTGCGCAAGCTCTCGGACAAGGACTACGCGCTGGACCGCGGCATGATCCCGCTGGGCTCCTGCACCATGAAGCTCAACGCGACGACCGAGATGGAGCCGGTGACCTGGCCCGAATTCGGCCAGCTGCACCCCTTCGCCCCGGTCGAGCAGGCCGAGGGGTACCTCACGCTCATCACCGAGCTGGAGGAACGCCTCTGCGAGGTCACCGGCTACGACAAGGTCTCCATCCAGCCCAACGCCGGCTCCCAGGGCGAGCTGGCCGGCCTGCTGGCCGTGCGCGCCTACCACCGGGCCAACGGCGACGCGCAGCGCACGGTCTGCCTCATCCCGTCCTCGGCGCACGGCACCAACGCCGCCAGCGCCGTGATGGCCGGCATGAAGGTCGTCGTCGTCAAGACCGCCGACGACGGCGAGGTGGACGCGGCCGACCTGCGCGCCAAGATCGAGCAGTACCGCGACGAGCTCGCCGTCCTGATGATCACGTACCCCTCCACGCACGGTGTGTTCGAGGAGCACGTCGCCGACATCTGCGCCCAGGTGCACGAGGCCGGCGGCCAGGTCTACGTGGACGGCGCCAACCTCAACGCCCTGGTCGGCCTGGCGAAGCCGGGCCACTTCGGCGGCGACGTCTCCCACCTCAACCTGCACAAGACCTTCTGCATCCCGCACGGCGGCGGCGGCCCGGGCGTCGGCCCGGTCGGGGTCCGGGCGCACCTGGCGCCCTACCTGCCCAACCACCCGCTCCAGCCGACCGCCGGCCCGGAGACGGGTGTGGGCCCGATCTCGGCGGCGCCGTGGGGCTCGGCCGGCATCCTGCCCATCTCCTGGTCGTACGTGCGCCTGATGGGAGGCGAGGGCCTCAAGCGCGCCACCCAGGTGGCGGTGCTCGGTGCCAACTACATCGCGAAGCGCCTGGAGCCGCACTACCCGGTGCTGTACACCGGCCCGGGCAACCTGGTCGCGCACGAGTGCATCATCGACCTGCGTCCGCTGACGAAGGCCACCGGCGTGAGCGTGGACGACATCGCCAAGCGCCTGATCGACTACGGCTTCCACGCGCCGACCATGTCCTTCCCGGTCGCCGGCACGCTGATGATCGAGCCGACGGAGTCCGAGGACCTCGCCGAGATCGACCGCTTCTGCGACGCGATGATCGCCATCCGCGGCGAGATCGAGCGGGTCGCCGGCGGCGAGTGGCCGCTGGAGGACAACCCGCTGGCCAACGCCCCGCACACCGCGGCGGCCCTGGGCGGCGAGTGGAACCACCCGTACAGCCGTGACGAGGCCGTCTTCCCGGCCGGGGTCACGGCCGCGGAGAAGTACTGGCCGCCGGTGCGCCGCATCGACGGCGCGTTCGGCGACCGGAACCTGGTCTGCTCCTGCCCGCCGCTGGACGAGTACGACAACTGAGTCAGGGAAGGGGCCGGCCCGGGAGATCCTCCCGGGCCGGCCCCTTCGTCGTTGCCGTCGTCGCTCAGGCGGCCCGTACGACATGGGCCGCCGCGAGCGGGCGGTGCGGTGCGATGATCTGGCCGTCCGGCAGCAGCTCACCGGTGTCCTCGAAGAGCAGGACGCCGTTGCACAGCAGGCTCCAGCCCTGTTCCGGGTGGTTGGCCACGGGGTGCGCGGCCTCCCGGTCGGCGGAGTCGGCTGACGGGCAGGCTGGCTGGTGCTGGCACATGGATGCGTTCTTTCGCTGCGGTGTGGTCTGTGTGCTACGGCTCGATGCGTGGTTCATGGCCGTCCCCCTGGGTCATCCCCGCACCCGCGGGGAGCGTGTCATCAGTCTTCCCCCACGACAGCCGCTTCGCAGGTATTTCCCAGCAGCTGTCCTCATAGAGTGATGACGCATCACCCGTGCGGGCGGTTCAGCTCAACTCCCCTGTCTTTTCGGGTGGTTCGGAAGTGGCCCGAGTGGGCTAGGCCGAATGGGCCACTCGGGTCAGGCGGCGGGGGCGGCCAGTGAGGGAGGGCCCGGCGGGGTCGCCGGGGTCAGCCGTCGGGTGAGTACGGGCAGCAGTTCGGACACCGGATGCGGGCGGAAGGCGGCGATGCCGGGCGGGGCCGGGGCCAGCGGTACGAGCAGGTCCTCACCGGCCGGCAGGCCCGCGGAGGCGTCGGCTCCCACCGCGCCGTGCAGCCACAGGGTCAGCATGTACAGCTCCGGTACGGACAGCAGCCGCGGCTGGTAGGCGTTGCCGAGCGACTCCGCCTGGCGCAGGGCGCGTTCGGTGGCGGCCACGTACGGGCCCTCGAAGAAGTGGGAGAAGGCCCAGCCGTCCGCGGTCAGGCGGGTGTCGGCCGCGGCGACGTAGCGGTCGCCGCTGCGGATCAGGAACCGCCAGCCGGTGAGCCGCGTTCGGGGCGGCCTGCCGCCGACTGCCAGGGTGGACGTGTTCAGCCGGTCCAGGACGTGGAGCGGCAGGGGCAGTTCGGCGGTCATCGGCCCCTGGAGGGTGCGCAGGGCCGGAGTGTGCGCCTCGTGGACGGCGGCGGGGGAACCGAGTGCCGCGAGGACGCTGCGCAGGGCGGGCGCGGGAGCCGGAGGGACGTGCAGCGGCATGGTGGGTCGCCTCTCACTTGGGAGACCGGTGGAACAGGGGCAGGTGCGGACGGCGCTGTCGCATTCTGGGGCCAGAGGGGGGCTGAGGGGCAATGGCCGCGCGCCAACTCTCTGCCTCGTTTGCGGAGTTTATACGACATGTGTTCACGCGGTGTTTCGTCTAGCTGTCCCGGCTATTGCGGGCAAGGCGCTTACCAGCCCCGCTTCCTTGGCATTCATGTCCCATGTGCGCGCTCATGTCGCGCTGACCTCGGAGGTTACCGGACGGGGGCTCGGCTGAAAAGCACCGGTAATCCTGAAGAGGCAAATTCGACGGGGAATTTGCATACGATGACATGTCAGGTGAATGTGCCGAAGCGCCTGTCGGCCAAACCGGCGCGCGCTCCTCGCCACTCGCGCCCCTCGGCGTTATGGATCACGCCCCCGGGGCATCATCGACCGTAACGCGGGCCTGGGTGTGCCGGGCAAGGCCCACTCGAGGAGGGACGCTTCGATGGGGGAGAAGGTCGTGGCAGGCGGATTCGACCTGTCCGATCGGCAGCGGTATCGAAGGAAGCTCCACGAGTGTCTGGAGGGGTTGGAGCGGCTGCTGGCCGAGAAGAGGTTCGATCGGCCCAAGAACATGATGGGGCTGGAGATCGAGTTGAATCTCACGGGAGCCGACGGTTTGCCGCGAATGGTGAATGCGCAGGTGCTGGAGCGGATTGCGAGCCCTGATTTCCAGACCGAGCTCGGAATGTTCAACCTGGAGGTGAACGTCCTTCCGCACCGTCTCGGGGGCCGGGTTTTCGACCAGCTCGCCGAGGAGCTCAGCGCCGGACTGGGTTACGCCCACCGGCAGGCCGCGGAGATCGACGCCGGGGTCGTGATGATCGGAATCCTGCCGACGATCTCCCGCGACGACCTGGTGACCGCCAACCTGTCGGCGGTGGACCGCTACTCGCTGCTGAACGAGCAGATCCTGATGATGCGCGGCGAGGACTTCACCCTCGACATCGACGGGGTGGAGCGGTTGACCTGGACCTCCGGGTCGATCGTGGCGGAGGCGGCCTGTACTTCCGTACAGCTGCACCTGCAGGTGACCCCGGCCCGCTTCGCGGCCGTCTGGAACGCGGCGCAGGCCGTGGCCGCCGTGCAGATCGCCGTCGGGGCCAACTCGCCGTTCCTGTTCGGGCGGGAGCTGTGGCGCGAATCGCGGCCGCCGCTGTTCCAGCAGGCCACCGACACCCGGCCGCCCGAGCTCCAGGCCCAGGGGGTGCGGCCGCGGACCTGGTTCGGTGAGCGCTGGGTGGACTCCCCGTACGAGCTGTTCGCCGAGAACGTCCGCTACTTCCCCTCACTGCTGCCGATCTGCGACGAGGAGGAGCCGCTGCGGGTGCTCGCCGAGGGCGGGGTGCCGCGGCTCCAGGAGCTGGTCCTGCACAACGGGACCGTGTACCGCTGGAACCGGCCCGTGTACGGGGTCGCCGACGGCGCGCCGCACCTGCGGGTGGAGAACCGCGTGCTGCCGGCCGGGCCCACCGTCGCGGACGTCGTCGCCAACGCCGCCTTCTACTACGGGCTGGTACGGACCCTCGCCGACGAGCAGCGGCCGGTCTGGACCCGGCTGCCCTTCCCCGAGGCGGAGGCCAACTTCGACGCCGCCTGCCGGTACGGGATCGACGCGCGGCTGCGGTGGCCGCGCCGCGGCCGGGGCGGGGGGCTGGCGAGCGTGCCCGCCGTGCGGCTGGTCCTGGACGAGCTGCTGCCGATGGCGGCGGCCGGCCTGGACGCCTGGGGGATCGAGCCGGCCGACCGCGACCACTACCTCGGCATCATCGAGGAGCGCTGCCGCCGCCGGGTCAACGGTGCCACCTGGCAGGTGGACACCTACCACCGGGCGCTCGCGGCCGGCCTGGACCGGGACGAGGCGCTGGCCGCGACCACCCGGCGCTACAGCCGCCTGATGCACCAGGGGGAGCCCGTGCACACCTGGCCCGTCGGGATCGCGGAGGAGGAGGTGCGCCCTCCGCTGCCGGCGGTGCGCTGAGCGGTGCCCGGCCCGCGCGGCGGCCGCCGGTACGGGATCGGCGGCCGTCGATCCCCGCGCGGCGGTCGCCGATCCCGGCGCGGCGGTCGCCGATCCCGGCGCGGTGATCCGTCCGGCCCCCCGAGGAGGCAGTATGGGGTGGTCGTGACGGGATGGCGGAACGGGAGTCGGACGTGCGGGCGGAGCCGGAGCCGGTGGTCGTGGAACTGCGCGGGGACGGGCAGCGGGGCATTCTGCGCACCGAAACGCTGCTCGTCCTGGCCCTGTCGCTGGGCGCGAGCGGGGTCTCGGCGCTGATCAGCTTCATCGGCTCGCTGACCAAGCCCGGCGGGCTGAAGGACCAGGCCGCCACCCTCAACGGCTCCTACGCCCCCGGTCGCCCCTGGCTGGACCTGGCCTGGCAGCTGTTCGGGATCGCGAGCGCCCTCGTCCCCGTCCTGCTGGTGGCGCACCTGATCACCCGCGAAGGCGCGCCCGGACTGCGCGTCCTGGGCTTCGACCGCACGCGCCCCTGGTGGGACCTGGGCCGGGGCGCCGTCGTGGCCGCCGGGATCGGCAGCGCGGGGTTGGCGTTCTACCTGGGGGCGCGGGCGGCCGGCTTCAATCTGACGGTGGTGCCCGAGGCGCTGCCCGACGTGTGGTGGAAGTTCCCCGTGCTGATCCTCTCCGCGGTGCAGAACTCCGTGGTGGAGGAGGTCATCGTGCTGGCCTACCTGCTGCGCAGGCTCGACCAGCTGGGCTGGTCGCCGTTGGCCGCGCTGCTGGCCAGCTCGCTGCTGCGCGGCTCGTACCACCTCTACCAGGGCATCGGCGGCTTCATCGGCAACGTGGTCATGGGCGCGGTCTTCGTCCTGGCCTACCGCCGCTGGGGGCGGGTGGGGCCGCTGGTCGTCGCGCACGCGCTGCTCGACATCGTGGCCTTCGGCGGGTACGCGCTGCTCGCGGGCAAGGTGGGCTGGCTGCCCACGCCGTGAGGGGGCGCGGGGCCGGTGGGCGGGCGTGGCGGGGGCCCGGTGGCCGGGCCCGGTGGTCGGGCCCGACGGGCGGGCCCCGGTACGGCGCTCGTGACGCATACGGCGGTCTGGTCAGGGGGCGGTGAGCAGCTCTCCGTCGAGGACGGTCACCGCGTGACCGCCGAGCAGGGTGCGCTCGCCCGCCAGGGTGACCCGCACCAGGCCCCGGCGGGCCCCGCCCTGGAGGCCGGTCAGCTCGGTACGGCCCAGGCGCGCGGCCCAGAAGGGGGCGAGCGCGGTGTGGGCGCTGCCGGTGACGGGGTCCTCGTCGATCCCGAAGGCGGGGAAGAAACCGCGGGAGACGAAGTCGTACCCGAGGGAGGGGTCCTCGGCGGCAGCGGTGACGATCACCCCGCGCCGGGCGAAGGCCCGCATCGCGCCGTAGTCCGGTTCCAGTTCGCGTACGGTCCGCTCGTCGGCGAGTTCCACGAGCAGGTCACCGATGTGGGCGGAGGTGTCGTGCACCGAGAGGATCGGGGCCCCTCCGAGGGCGTGGCCCACCGAGGCCGGCGCGTCGACGGGGGTCAGCGAGGACGTCGGGAAGTCCATCGTGACCGAGCCGTCCCCGGTGGCCTCGGCCGTGAGGATGCCGCAGCGGGCGGCGAAACGGATCAGCCCGGTGGCCAGGCCGCTCGACGCGAGGACGTGGGCGGTGGCGAGCGTGGCGTGGCCGCACATGTCGACCTCGGCGGCCGGGGTGAACCAGCGCAGCGCCCAGTCGGCCTCCCCGCCGGGCGGCAGGGGGTGGGCGAAGGCGGTCTCGGAGAGGTTGACCTCGGCCGCGACCTGCTGGAGCCAGGTGTCCGGGGGGAACGCGGCGTCGAAGAGCAGGACGGCCGCGGGGTTGCCGTGGAAGGGGCGGTCGGTGAAGGCGTCGACGATTCGGATGCGCATGCTCCGACCGTAGGGCCCGTCCGCCGGCACCGACAAAGGCCAATCCGGGCTGACTGGCCCGCCCTGCGGGCCCGCGCGTGCCTGGTCGGCGGCGCCGGTCCCCGTGTGGGTGTCGCTCCACCGGCGTGAGGAACTCGCCGGCCGGCAGGATCTCGCAGCGACGGGTGCCGACAAGACCGTCGAGGTCAGGCGACCAGGGCGGCGAGCCTGCGCAGCGATTCGTTCAGCGCCGCGGTGGCCGAGTCCTTGAGCTTGCCCGCCATCAGCGAGACGGCCGCCCCCGTGAACTCGCCGTCGATGCGGACCGTGGTCGCCCCGCCGTCCGGGACGAGGGTGTACCGGGTCAGGACGGCCACGCCCATCGGGCCCTTGCCGGTGATCGCGAGGAGGCGCTCCTCCTCCAGCTCCGCGACGGTCCACAGGACCTCGGCGGGGAAGCCCATCATCTTCATGTTCTCGGCGAAGGCGGACCCGACGGCGAGGGTCTGCGGACCGCCCTTCGGGAAATCGGTGTGGGTGGTGCTCCACTGGCCGTACGCGTCCCAGTCCGTCAGTTGGGACCAGAGCTTCGCGGCGGGCGCCTCGATGCGTGATTCCGCGGTGACTTCGGCCATGCGACCACCCCTTCTCGTCGGGTACGTGCGGCGGAAGGTAGCCCCGGCGGGCGGAACATTCAATACTGACGACCTGTCAGATGTGGTCGGCGCGGTCCGCCCCCGGTATCGGGTGCGTCTCAACAGGTGTCATGGCGGTGACGGTGCTGACCGCCCCTGCCATGATGGCCCGATGCAAGCGTCAGGGAGACACGCCGGACTGGGCCTCGCCCTCGTCTCGGCGTTCGCGTTCGGTGGTTCCGGTGTGGCGGCGAAGCCGCTGATCGAGGCGGGTCTGGACCCCCTCCACACGGTCTGGCTCAGAGTGGCCGGGGCGGCGCTCGTGCTGTCACCGCTCGCCTGGCGCCACCGGGATCTGCTGTACCGCAAGCCCGCGCTGCTCGCGGGCTTCGGACTGATCGGCGTCGCCGGCGTGCAGGCCTTCTACTTCGCCTCCCTCTCGCGCATCCCGGTGGGTGTGGCCCTGCTGCTGGAGTACCTCGGGCCGGCGCTGCTGCTCGGCTGGATCCGCTTCGTGCAGCGCAAGCCGGTGACCCGGGCCGCCGCCGCCGGGGCCGCCGTGGCCGTCGCCGGGCTGGCCTGCGTGGTCGAGATCTGGGCCGGGCTGAGCCTGGACCTCCTCGGGGTGCTGCTCGGCCTCGCCGCAGCCTGCTGCCAGGCCTTCTACTTCGTCTTCGCCGACCAGGGCACCGACGGCGACGACGTCCCCGATCCGCTCGGGGTGATCGCGTACGGCATGCTCGTCGGCACGCTGGTGATGACGGTCATCGCCCGGCCCTGGCAGATGGACTGGCGGGTGCTGGGGGGAGAGGCCTCCCTCGACGGCACGATGCTGCCCGCCTGGCTGCTGCTGGGCTGGGTGGTGCTGGTGGCGACCGTGCTCGCCTACCTGACCGGTGTGGTGTCGGTGCGCAGGCTCTCGCCCCAGGTCGCCGGCGTCGTGGCCTGCCTGGAGGCGGTGATCGCGACCGTCCTGGCGTGGATCCTGCTCGGCGAGTACCTCTCCACCTGGCAGATCGTCGGAGGCGGGCTGGTGCTGGGCGGCGCCTTCATCGCGCAGTCCTCCCGGCCGACCCCGCCGGCGGCGGCGGACCCGGCCGTGCTGGACCGCGAGACCACCGCGGCATAGGTTGCGACCATGCCTTCGACCGTGCTCCCGCCTCCCGCCTAGGCGGGCGGCACTTCCGTGAACCGGTACCCCGGCCCGGTGTTCCCGGGCGGGTACGTGCTGCCCGCGAAGCGATGACCTGCCTCTCTCATCCTTCACGCATGCGCGGAGCCACACGTGTCGAACCACTCGCCCGCCGCCGGGCGCAGTCTGCTGTACCTCGTCGTCGCCGGAGCCGCCTGGGGCACCGCCGGAGCGGCCGCCTCCCTCCTCTTCCTGGCCAGTGACCTCGGCCCCCTCGCCCTGTCCTTCTGGCGGTGCGCCGGGGGGCTCGTGGTGCTGCTGGCGGTGCTCGCCGTACGGCGGCGGCCGCGCCCGGGGCCGGGCAGGGCGCGGCCGTCGGCGCGCTCGCTGGTCGGGACCGGCTTGTTGTTCACCCTCTTCCAGGCCGCCTACTTCGCCGCCGTGCGGGAGACCGGCCTCGCCGTCGGCACCGTGGTCACCCTGGGGGCCGGCCCCGTGCTGATCGCCCTGGGCGCCCGGCACTGGATGGGAGAGCGGCTCGGCCGCGGCGGGACGGCCGCCGTCGCCGGGGCGCTGGCGGGACTGGCCGTCCTGGTGCTGGGCAGCGGGGGCGCCGAGGTGCGGCCGGTGGGCGTCGGCTGGGCCCTGCTGTCCGCCGCCGGGTACGCGGCGATGACCCTGCGGGCCCGGTGGCTCGGACAGCGCGGCGCGGGCGGGGACCCGCTCGTCACCACAGCCTGGTCGGTCGGCGTGGGCACGGTGTGCCTGCTGCCGCTCGCCGCCGTGGAGGGGCTGCTGCCGCACACGGCCGATGTCGGGCGCGTGCTGTGGCTGCTGGTGTACGTCGCCACCGTGCCGACCGCCCTGGCGTACGCGCTCTACTTCACGGGGGCCGCCGCCGTACGGGCGGCGACCGTGTCGGTGATCATGCTGATCGAGCCGGTCAGCGCGGCGGTGATCGCCGTCCTGCTGCTCGGGGAGCGGCTGACCGGCGCCGTGGCGCTGGGCACCGTACTGCTGCTCACGGCCGTCGGCGCGCTGATCGCGGCCGAGTCGCAGCGGCCGGGGGGCGGGCCGGGGGGTGGCCCGGCGCTGGCGCCGGCCGCGCCGCGGCGCAGCACTCAGAGCGCGGAGAGGTAGCCCGGTACGGCGGTGCCGGGGGCCAGGTCCGCGGCGGGCACGGGGACTCCGTACGCCGGGGCGACCGGGACCACGCCCGCCCAGTGCGGCAGGGCCAGGTCCTCGGCGTCGTCGTTCGGGCCGCCGGTGCGGATCTTCGCGGACACCTCGGCGAGGTCCAGGCGCAGCACGGCCGTGGCCGCGAGCTCCCTGGCGTTCGCGGGGCGGGAGTCGGCGGAGCGGCCCGGGACGACGTGGTCGACCAGCGCGTCCAGGGCGAGGCGGCACTCCGCCTCGTCCGTGACCTGGCGGGCCGTGCCGTGCACGACCACCGAACGGTAGTTGAGCGAGTGGTGGAAGGCGGAGCGTGCCAGCACCAGGCCGTCGAGGTGGGTGACGGTCAGGCAGACGGGGAGGCCGGGGTCGGCCTGGCCGGCCGCGCGCAGCGGGCGCGAGCCGGTCGAGCCGTGGACGTAGAGGGTCTCGCCGACGCGGGCGAAGAGCGTGGGCAGGACCACCGGGGCGCCGTCGCGGACGAAGCCGAGGTGGCAGACACAGGCCTCGTCCAGGATCGCGTGGACGGTCTCGCGGTCGTAGCGGGCCCGCTCGCGGGAGCGGGTGGGGACCGTGCGGTCGGTGGGCGCGTAGGAGTCCGCGGGCCGCTGTCCGGTCGTCGCCGGCGTGGAAGTGGTGGTCATGCTCGATTCTCCATTGTATTAGTGCATAATAGACTTTGTGCTAGGAGAGTATCGAATCACAGGGCGGCGCGCATCGGATATCGCGGCCAGCGTCGAGGACGGTGTGGGGACGGGCGTGCTCGCGCCGGGAGCGCTTCTGCCGCCGGTGCGGGAGCTGGCCGGCGCGCTGGGCGTCAACCCCAACACGGTCGCCGCGGCGTACCGCGCGCTGCGCGAGCGCGGTGTCATCGAGACGGACGGGCGCCGGGGCAGCAGGGTCCGGGCCCGGCCGTCGAGCGCCCCGCGGGACGCTTCGCGCACGCTGGTGCCGGAGGGCGTACGGGACCTCACCGACGGCAATCCGGACGTGGCGCTGCTGCCGTCGCTGGCCGGGCCGCTGGCCGCCGCCGCCCGGCGGTACGCGCAGGCGCCCGCCCTCTACGGGCAGGACCCGGTCCTTCCCGAGTTGGCCCGTCTCGCGCGGGCCGGGCTGGACGCGGACGGGGTGCCGGAGGGGCCGGTCGCGGTGGCCTCGGGGGCGCTGGACGGGATCGAGCGGGTCCTGGCCGCGCACCTGCGGCCGGGGGACGGCGTCGCGGTCGAGGATCCGGGGTGGGGCAGCGTGCTGGACCTCGCCGCGGCGCTCGGCCTGCGGGTGCTGCCCGTGGCGGTGGACGACGACGGCCCCGTCCCGGACGCGCTGGCCCGGGCCCTGGCGGCCGGGGCGCGGGCCCTGGTGGTGACCGCGCGGGCGCAGAACCCGACCGGGGCCGCGGTGGGCGCGCGGCGGGCGGCGGAGCTGCGGGGGCTGCTGGCGGCCCACCCAGGGGTGCTGGTGGTCGAGGACGACCACGGGCACGGATTCGTGGACCTCCCGCTGCGTCCGCTGGGAGGGGTGACCAGGCACTGGGCGCTGGTCCGGTCCACGGCCAAGGCGTACGGTCCGGACCTGCGGCTGGCCGTGCTGACGGGGGACGCGGTGACCTTGGACCGGGTGCGGGGCCGGCAGCGGCTCGGTCCGGGCTGGGTGAGCCGGCTGCTCCAGGACGCGGTGGTCGAGCTGTGGTCCTCGGGCGCGGTGGACCGGGTGGCGGTGGCGCGTGCGTACGGGGAGCGGCGGGACGCGCTGGTCGCGGCGCTGGCGGAGCGGGGGGTGCCGGCGCACGGCCGGAGCGGGATGAACGTGTGGGTGCCGGTCGCGGACGAGACCGCGGTGGTGACGCGGCTGCTGGCCGCGGGCTGGGCGGTGGCGGCGGGGGCGCGGTTCCGGGTGGAGTCGGGACCGGGCGTGCGGCTGACGGTGTCACGGCTGCGGGCGGCGGAGGTGCCGGGGCTGGCGGAAGCGGTGGCCGCGGCGGTCCGACCGGGGGCGCCGGGGGTCAGGTACGACTGAGCGGGCGCGGCTGCGTGTGCCTGCGCGGCCCCGAGTCTGCGCGTCCCCGAGTCTGCGCGGCCGCTTGGGCGTGCGCGGCGGCCCGCGTGCACGTGGATCTGCGGGCGGGGGCGCGCCGGGCCCGGCCGGGGCCCCCGGCCCCCGTGCGGGGCCGGGGCGGGGGCGTTGGGCGTGCGTTCCGGGACGGCAGGTGAGGGGCGGACGTCAGGGGCGCGCGCGGGGGGCGGGGCGGGTCTGGGTCAGGGCGGCGCCCGCCAGGACGATCAGGGCGCCGACCGGGGTGTTCCAGTGGAGCTGTTCGCCGAGGACCAGGACGCCCGCCGCGGTCGCGATGACCGGGATGAAGTAGGTGACCATCTGGGCGGTGGTCGGGCCGACCTCCGTCACCAGGCCGTACTGCATCTGCAGCGCCATGCCCGTACCCAGGGCGCCCAGGGCGATCACCGACAAGGTCGGCCAGAGCGGGAAGGACGTGGGGGCCGAGGTGAACGCGGCGCTCATCGCGATGAGTTGCAGCGTGGAGATCAGGAGCTGGGCCCCGGTCATGGCGGCCGGGGAGCCCGGGGTGCCGGCCAGCGTGCGGCGGACGTAGATCCAGCCGATCGGGTAGCAGAGCGAGGCCAGCAGGGCGAGCGCGGTGCCCTTGCCGTCGACCCCCGAGAAGCCCTGCCAGGCGCCGAGGACGGTGAGCACGCCGAGGAAGCCGAGTCCGAGGCCCGCGAAGCGGCGGCGCGTCGGGCGGTCCTCGGACAGTGCCACGAGCGACAGCGCCATGCCCCACAGCGGGGAGGTGGCGTTGCAGATCCCCGCGAGGCCCGAGGGGATGGTGAGCTCCGCGTAGGCGAAGAGGGAGAACGGCGCGGTGTTGAGCAGGAGCGCCGCCACCGTCAGGTGACCCCAGGTGCGCAGCCCCCGGGGGAGGGGTTCCCGGCGCACCAGCAGTACGGCGAGCAGCGCGAGCGCCCCGAACAGCACCCGGCCCAGGGCGACGTGGAAGGGGGCGTACGCCTCCGTACCCACCTTGATCAGGAGGAAGCTGAAGCCCCAGACGACGGAGAGGACCGCGAAGCGGACGCGCCAGTCGAGTCGGCCGCGGCGGGCCGGCGGTGCCGGCGGTGCTGCCGACGCCGCGTCCGGGCCGGTCACGGAGGCCGGGGCGGGGTTCGGGAGGTCGGGGCGGGGGACCGCGGGTGCGCTCATGGCCCTTACTGTGCTTGTATCAACTTCGTAGGACAAGCGAGAGTTTCTCGGACTTACGTCGTAGCATCGCTTACATGTTGAACCTGGAGCGCCTGCGCACCCTCGACGCCCTCGCCCGCCACGGTTCGGTCGGCGGCGCGGCCGACGGACTGCACGTCACCACCTCCGCCGTGTCCCAGCAGATGGCCAAGCTGGAGCGGGAGGTGGGCCAGCCGCTCCTGGCCAAGAACGGCCGCGGGGTCCGGCTCACCGACGCCGGGCGGCTGCTCGCCGACCACGCCGCCCGGATCATCAGCCAGGTGGAGCTCGCCCAGGCCGACGTCGAGGCCCGGCGCGGCTGCGCCGTCGGCGAGCTGCGGATCGGCGCCTTCCCGACGGCGATGCGCGGACTGCTGCCCGGGGCGCTGGCGGTCCTGCGCACGGACCATCCGGAGCTGCGGGCCCTGGTGCGCGAGCGGGAACCGGAGGAGAGCATGGCCGCGGTGGTGCGCGGGGACCTCGACATGGCCCTGGCCATCGACTGGCACAACAAGCGGATGCCGGTGCCCGCCGAGCTCGCCCGCACCCACCTGCTGGACGACTCCGTGGACATCGCCGTTCCGGCCGGCCACCGGCTGGCCGACCGGACGCAGATCTCCCTCGCCGAGTTCGCCGACGACGACTGGATCTCCTGGAACGAGGGCCAGTTCTGCCACGAATGGCTGGTCTTCACCCTGCGCGGGACCGGGATCGAGCCGCGCATCGCCCACATCGCCGAGGAGCACCACACCCAGCTGGCCTTCGTGGAGGCCGGCCTCGGGGTGTGCGTGGCGCCGAAGCTGGGCCGGGGGCCGGTGCCGTCCGGGGTCCGGCTCCTGCCGGTCTGCGACAGCGTGCGCCGCCACGTGTACGCCGTCTGGCGCGCGGACGCCGACCGGCGGCCCTCCATCCGGGCCGCGGTCGATGCGCTGCGCCGGTCGGCGGCCGCCCAGCTCCGGGCCGGGGCGTGACCGGCGTCCGACCGGCAGGGGCGGGCGTAGGCCCATTCGTCGAGCAGGGCGCCGTTGAAGCGTTCGGCCTTGCCGTTGGTCTGGGGGAGCTGCATCTGTTCTTCGCGCCGACGCGGGAGGAGGCGGCGTGGGCGGCGGGCTGGTCTGCTTGCCGGGAATCGGATCGCCATCAACGGGGTTGGTGGGGGATGAGCCATCAACG
Source organism: Streptomyces sp. NPDC058674 (assembly GCF_042716505.1). NCBI lineage: Bacteria > Bacillati > Actinomycetota > Actinomycetes > Kitasatosporales > Streptomycetaceae > Streptomyces > Streptomyces sp. NPDC058674. The sequence goes on along the minus strand of NZ_JBHXSC010000080.1, from coordinate 1,968 downwards.
GTGTTGGTGGGGGACGAGCCGTTATTGGAGGGCCATGCGAGCGATTCAGGTACACGAAGTGGGCGGTCCCGAGGTGCTGCGGGAGGCCGAGGTGGACCAGCCGCGGCCGGGTCCGGGCGAGGCGGTCGTGGAGGTCGCCGCATCCGGGGTCAACTTCCTCGACGTCTACCACCGCGAAGGCCGGTACAGCCTCCCGCTGCCCTTCACCCCGGGCGCTGAGGGCGCCGGCACGGTCGTCGAAGTCGGACCCGGCGTCGCTGACGTCGCAGTCGGGGACCGGGTCGGTTGGGTGGAGATTCCCGGCACGTATGCCGAGCGGGCCGTCGTGGACTCCTCCCGGCTGGTGCCGCTGCCCGACGACATCGGCTTCGAGACAGCCGCCGCCGTGCTCCTGCAAGGCATGACCGCGCACTATCTCGTCAAGGACGCCTACCCGGTTCAGGGGGGCGACACGGTGCTCGTGCATGCGGCTGCTGGTGGCATGGGGCTGCTTTTGACCCAGCTCATCACCCATCTCGGCGGCAGGGTGATCGGCACGACGTCGACCACGGCGAAGGCCGAGCTGGCGAAGCGTGCCGGGGCCGCTGAGGTGGTCCTCTCCTCCGCGGTCGACGATCTCGCAGCCGAGGTGAGGCGGCTCAACGGCGGTCAGGGACTGCCGGTTGTCTTCGACGGCGTCGGCGCGCACACCTTCGATGCGAGCCTCGCCAGCCTGCGGACCCGCGGCCATCTCGTGCTCTTCGGCGCGGCAAGTGGTGCCGTGCCGCCGTTTGATCCGATTCGGCTCGCCCACGGCGGTTCGCTGACCCTGATCCGGCCCAGCCTCGGGGACTTCATCGCCGATCGGTCCGAACTGCTCCGACGGGCCGCCGATGTGTTCGAGTGGGTGCGCTCCAAGGCGCTTGAGGTCACCGTCACGGGCCGCTACGCATTGTCCGAGGCCGCCCAGGCCCACAGCGATCTGGAGGCTCGGCGTACCACCGGCAAGCTGCTCGTCCTACCCGATGCGGCCGCCCTTGGACGCCGCGAGGAGACGCAGAGCTGATCGCGGGTGACGAGGTCGGGGATCTTGGAGACTGAGTCAAGATCCCTACCGAGACCTGGCTCACCCGTCCACAACCTCCCGGGACAGAACACCTAGAGCTTGCGGAAGTCCCAGGAGACGATCGACTCCGGAGTGAGGCGTATCCAGGCGTGCCGGCCGTCGTGCGGCATCTCCTCGATCCCGAAGTTCTTGACGGGGAAGATCCGCTCGGCCTCGGCCAGCTCCGGGCACGGTTCACCCGTGCGCGGAGCCTCGCCCACGAAGACCGCGGTGCCGGACAGCTCCACGCCGCGCAGTTCGCCGTACGACTCCCCGGAGTCCACGACCACCGAGATCCGGGGGTCCTCGCGGAGGTCGGACCAGCGGCGGCTGCGCGTGATCGAGTACAGCCACAGCGAGCTGCCGTCCCAGGCGAACCACAGGGCGCCCACGTGCGGGCGCCCGTCGGGGGAGACCGTCGCCACCCGGCAGGTGCGCTGCTCGCGCAGGAAGGCGTCCACCTCCTCGTCCGTCATCATGATGCGGCGGCCCCGCCGCTGGGTCCCGCCCGAGCGTGTCCCGTCCATCCGTCCCGCACCCCTTCACATCTGACTATGTGTCAGGAATCATGCGGGCTCACGGGTCGTCACGCCAGGGGGAGCCATGCCGGATCTCGATCCCGCCACCACCGCGCTGCTCACCGTCGAATGCCAGAACGGCGTCGTCGGGGAGGAGAGCGCGCTGCCCGAGCTGGCGAAGGAGGCGCGCGACTCCGGCATGCTGGCCCGGGTGGCCGCGCTGGCCGACGCGGCGCGCGGGGCGGGCGTCCAGGTGGTGCACGCGGTCGCGGAGCGGCGGCCGGACGGGCTCGGGGCCAACACCAACGCCCGGCTGTTCCGGGCCGCGGGCAGGCTCCCCGTCCGGCAGTTGACCGGCAGCCGGGC
>NZ_JBHXSC010000079.1:0-29082 GCF_042716505.1 Streptomyces sp. NPDC058674 | reverse complement strand
CGCGCCTGCGGCGCCTTCCTCGCGCGCGCCGCCGCCAATCAGGACACCCACTCCCCCCGGCCCCCCCCTACCCCCGGAGGGCCGGCACCCCGAGCGGGGTGCCGGCCCTCCGGCGTACGGACGTGCGGCGGGTCAGCGGCTGTGCTGCGCGTCCGCGACCGTGACCTCGACCCGCTGGAACTCCTTGAGCTCGCTGTAGCCGGTGGTGGCCATCGAGCGGCGCAGCGCGCCGAAGATGTTCATCGAGCCGTCCGGGGAGTGCGACGGTCCGGTGAGGATCTCCTCGGTCGTGCCGACGGTGCCCAGGTCGACCTTCTTGCCGCGCGGCACGTCCTCGTGGACGGCCTCCATGCCCCAGTGGTTGCCCTTGCCGGGCGCGTCCGAGGCACGCGCCAGCGGCGAGCCGATCATCACGGCGTCCGCACCGCAGGCCACGGCCTTCGGGACGTCGCCCGACCAGCCCACGCCCCCGTCGGCGATGACGTGCACGTAGCGGCCGCCGGACTCGTCCATGTAGTCGCGGCGGGCCGCCGCGACGTCCGCGACGGCGGTCGCCATCGGGACCTGGATGCCGAGCACGTTGCGCGTGGTGTGCGCGGCGCCGCCGCCGAAGCCGACCAGGACGCCCGCGGCGCCGGTCCGCATCAGGTGCAGGGCTGCCGTGTAGGTGGCGCAGCCGCCCACGATGACGGGGACGTCGAGCTCGTAGATGAACTGCTTGAGGTTCAGCGGCTCCGCCGCGCCCGAGACGTGCTCCGCCGAGACGGTGGTGCCGCGGATCACGAAGATGTCCACGCCCGCCTCGACGACGGCCTTGGAGAACTCGACGGTGCGCTGCGGGGAGAGGGCGGCGGCGGTGACGACACCGGAGTCGCGCACCTCCTTGATGCGCTGCCGGATCAGGTCCGCCTGGATGGGGGCGGCGTAGATCTCCTGGAGACGGCGGGTGGCGCTCGCCCCGTCCAGCTCCGCGATCTCGTCGAGCAGCGGCTGCGGGTCCTCGTACCGGGTCCACAGGCCTTCGAGGTTCAGCACGCCGAGGCCGCCGAGCTCGCCGATGCGGATCGCGGTCTGCGGGGAGACGACCGAGTCCATGGGGGCGGCCAGGAAGGGGAGCTCGAAGCGGTACGCGTCGATCTGCCAGGCGATCGAGACCTCCTTCGGGTCCCGGGTACGCCGGCTCGGGACGATGGCGATGTCGTCGAACGCGTACGCCCTGCGGCCGCGCTTGCCGCGCCCGATCTCGATCTCAGTCACGTGTGGTGGCCTTTCCTGTGGGTCTGCCCGTCCAGTATCCCCGACGGGCGGAGGACTGCGTTTCGGTGACCGCTGTACGGACGACCCGGCGGCGCGGGAACGGCGAAGGGGCGGGCCCGGATCTCCCTCCGGTCCCGCCCCCGTCACTGGCGCCGTCAGCCCTTGCGGCTGTAGTTCGGTGCTTCCACCGTCATCTGGATGTCGTGCGGGTGGCTCTCCTTGAGGCCCGCGGAGGTGATCCGCACGAAGCGGCCCCGGTCCTGGAGCTCGGGAACGGTGCGCCCGCCGACGTAGAACATCGACTGGCGCAGGCCGCCGACCAGCTGGTGCACCACCGCGGAGAGCGGACCGCGGTAGGGCACCTGGCCCTCGATGCCCTCGGGGATGAGCTTGTCGTCGCCGCCCACGCCCTCCTGGAAGTAGCGGTCCTTGGAGAAGGAGCGCTGGTCGCCGCGGGACTGCATCGCGCCGAGCGAGCCCATGCCGCGGTACGACTTGAACTGCTTGCCGTTGATGAAGAGCAGCTCGCCCGGGGACTCCTCGCAGCCCGCGAGCAGCGAGCCGAGCATCACGGTGTCGGCGCCGGCGACGAGCGCCTTGGCGATGTCGCCGGAGTACTGCAGGCCGCCGTCGCCGATGACCGGGACGCCTGCGGCCTTGGCCGCGAGCGCGGCCTCGTAGATGGCGGTGACCTGCGGGACGCCGATGCCGGCGACGACGCGGGTGGTGCAGATGGAGCCGGGGCCGACGCCGACCTTGATGCCGTCGCAGCCGGCGTCGATCAGTGCCTGGGCGCCGTCGCGGGTGGCGACGTTGCCGCCGATGACGTCCACGCCGGAGTTCGACTTGATCTTGGCGACCATGTCGCCGACCAGCCGGGAGTGGCCGTGGGCGGTGTCGACGACGATGAAGTCGGCGCCCGCCTCGATCAGGGCCTGGGCCCGCTCGTACGCGTCGCCGGCGACACCGACGGCCGCGCCGACGAGCAGCCGGCCGTCCTTGTCCTTGGCGGCGTTCGGGTACTTCTCGGCCTTGACGAAGTCCTTGACCGTGATGAGGCCCTTGAGGATGCCCGCGTCGTCGACCAGCGGAAGCTTCTCGATCTTGTGTCGGCGCAGCAGCTCCATGGCGTCCACGCCGGAGATGCCGACCTTGCCCGTGACCAGCGGCATCGGGGTCATGACCTCGCGCACCTGGCGGCTGCGGTCCGACTCGAAGGCCATGTCGCGGTTGGTGACGATGCCCAGGAGCTTGCCCGCCGGGTCGGTGACCGGGACGCCGGAGATGCGGAACTTCGCGCAGAGCCGGTCGGCCTCGCCGAGGGTCGCGTCGGGGTGCACCGTGATCGGGTCGGTGACCATGCCGGACTCGGAGCGCTTGACCAGGTCGACCTGGTTGGCCTGGTCGGCGATGGAGAGGTTGCGGTGCAGCACGCCGACGCCGCCCTGGCGGGCCATCGCGATGGCCATGCGGGCCTCGGTGACCTTGTCCATGGCGGCGGACAGCAGCGGAACGTTCACCCGGACGTTCCGCGAGATGAGGGAAGAGGTGTCGATCGCGTCAGGCGACATGTCCGACGCGCCCGGCAGCAGCAGCACGTCGTCGTAGGTCAGTCCGAGCGTGGCGAATTTGTCGGGCACTCCGTCGGCGGTCATGACACCTTCCCAATGGTCTTGCTAAGCGCGGATGTCCATGCTAACGGGATACCGCAGCGTCTCATTCCACGACGAAGACCGGGCTGAAGTTTCGTCGCTTCCTACGAGGCGGGGATCACCGCAAGGTCGGCCGCACACCTCGCCGCGCGCCCGCGGCGCCGCCCCGCACACGGCTCACTGTTCGGCGAGCGCCCGGAGTCGGCTGAGCGCCCGGTGCTGGGCCACCCGCACCGCGCCGGGCGACATGCCGAGCATCTGCCCGGTCTCCTCGGCGGTCAGCCCGACGGCCACCCGCAGGACGAGGAGCTCGCGCTGGTTCTCCGGGAGGTTGGCCAGCAGCTTCTTGGCCCAGGCGGCGTCGCTGCTGAGCAGCGCCCGCTCCTCCGGACCCAGCGAGTCGTCCGGGCGCTCGGGCATCTCGTCGGACGGCACGGCCGTGCTGCCCGGATGCCTCATCGCGGCCCGCTGCAGGTCCGCGACCTTGTGCGCGGCGATGGCGAAGACGAAGGCCTCGAACGGCCGCCCGGTGTCCCGGTAGCGCGGCAGGGCCATCAGGACCGCGACGCAGACCTCCTGCGCCAGGTCCTCCACGAAGTGACGAGCGTCACCCGGAAGGCGTGACAGCCGGCTGCGGCAGTAGCGGATCGCGAGGGGGTGCACGAAGGCGAGCAGGTCGTGCGTGGCTTGTTCGTCGCCCTCGACCGCCCGGCGTACGAGCGCGCTGACGGCCCCGGCACTGCCGCCTTTGGCGGCGCCGGTGGGGCCTGTGGCCGCGGGTGACCCCAGGGCCTCGTCGTCGCGCATCAATCCATGGTGCCTTGGCGCCGGAGAATCCGCGGCACCGTGGCCCCGGTTGTGCATCGAAGCGTTATGAGCGGGTGCGCCGGAACTCATACTCTGCGCCTCCCCTCCCGCTCGGCCGAATGGTCCCCGAGGACGGGGACCCCACATCTCCAAGAATGTGGCACACCCTCAAGGATGCGGCATCGCGCACGAAGCGACACGTCCCCCGGATCGTGACCCGCCGATTCCCGGGTGCGCACCGGGTGCGGAGAGGCGGGTACGGCGGGACGGGTCCGGCGTACGCCGCCCCGCCCGCCGGAGGCGGACGGGACCTCTCGGGGCGGTCCGCCGACGGCGGACCCGTCCGCGACCCGTGCGGTCAGCGCACCAGGCCCCAGCGGAAGCCGAGGGCCACGGCGTGCGCCCGGTCGGAGGCGCCGAGCTTCTTGAACAGCCTGCGGGCGTGCGTTTTGACCGTGTCCTCGGAGAGGAAGAGCTCGCGCCCGATCTCCGCATTGGACCGGCCGTGGCTCATGCCCTCCAGCACCTGGATCTCGCGCGCGGTGAGCGTGGGTGCGGCGCCCATCTCGGCCGAGCGGAGCCGGCGCGGGGCCAGTCGCCAGGTCGGGTCGGCGAGGGCCTGGGTGACCGTGGCCCGCAACTCGGCGCGCGAGGCGTCCTTGTGCAGGTAGCCCCGGGCACCGGCGGCGACCGCGAGGGCCACGCCGTCCAGGTCCTCGGCGACCGTCAGCATGATGATGCGGGCCCCCGGGTCGGCGGACAGGAGGCGGCGGACCGTCTCGACACCGCCGAGGCCGGGCATCCGGACATCCATCAGGATCAGGTCGGAGCGGTCGGCACCCCAGCGGCGGAGGACCTCCTCGCCGTTGGCAGCCGTCGTCACACGCTCGACGCCGGGCACGGTGGCAACCGCGCGGCGGAGCGCCTCTCGGGCAAGCGGGGAATCGTCGCAGACGAGGACGGATGTCATGACCGCCCTCCGCAGCTGCTGATGCGCGTCACCTTGAGCCTCCAGGCTGGTACGTATCGTCACCTGTGCGGTCGATGCCCCCGGACGCCCGTCCGAGAACTTATTGGTTCAACCGCCTTCGCACTCTCAACGATGGTCACTCGAAAGAGTTACGGGTCGGACGGACACCTTCGGCACTCTACGTGAGGAAGCGATCACGGTGCAGGAGCCACGCGCAACTTGTCCTCCGTCTGGAGCTATGCCCTATTTGGCGGCTTTCCTTCCGTTCGGCACGTGTCTGAGGCTAGATTCCCAATAGGTCATATTTACATCTACTCAGACAGTAGATGTGGAGACATGGACCCTATCCGCCTCAGTACCGGCACCAAGAGGACTACCCATGGCAGATTTCTCACGGCTCCCCGGACCGAACGCCGACCTCTGGGACTGGCAGCTGCTCGCCGCCTGCCGCGGGGTCGACAGCTCCCTCTTCTTCCACCCGGAAGGCGAGCGGGGCGCGGCCAGGAGTGCGCGCGAGACCTCGGCTAAAGAGGTCTGCATGCGCTGCCCGGTGCGTTCGGAATGCGCCGCGCACGCCCTGGCCGTCCGCGAGCCCTACGGGGTGTGGGGCGGCCTCACCGAGGACGAGCGCGAGGAGCTGATGGGCCGCGCGCGGCACCGCCTGATCCCCGCGTCGACCGTGATCGGACCGATCACGCCGCACTGACCGGACTCCCGGGAAACGCCGAAGGAACGTTTCTTCGAAGGTCGGCGCGCCCGTCGCGCCGGCCTTCCCCGGCCGGGGCGCCACCCGTCCGGCCGAACGCACCGCCGTGCGTGCGTCAGCGCGCGGCGGCCCGCACCAGCTCGGCCAGGGTCGCGGCCACGGCCGGGACCCGGGCCAGGTCGGGCAGGGTCAGCGCCACGACCTCCCGCTCGACGGCCGGCTCCACGGCCACGGTGCTCACGCCCTTGGCCCGTACGGACTCCACCGCCAGCTCCGGCAGCACCGCCACGCCCAGCCCGGCGCCGACCAGTCCGACCACGGCGGGGTAGTCATCGGTGGCGAAGTCGATGCGCGGGGTGAAGCCCGCGCCCTCGCACACCTCCACCAGATGGCGGCGGCAGCGCGGGCACCCGGCGATCCACGGCTCGTCGGCCAGCTCCGCCATGCCCACGCGCTCGGCCCCGGCCAGCCGGTGCCCCTCGGGGACCAGCCCGACGAGCCGGTCGGTGAGCAGCGGCCGGACCACCAGGTCCTCCCACTCCGCGGCCGATCCGGCGGACCCGCCGTACCGGAAGGCCAGCGCGACGTCGCAGTCGCCCTCGCGCAGCATCTCCACGGACCGCGGCGGTTCCGCCTCGACGAGGGAGATGCGGGTCCCGGGGTGCTCGGCGCGCATCGCCGCGAGCGCCGTCGGCACCAGGGTGGAGCTGCCGCTGGGGAAGGACACCAGCCGGACCCGGCCGGCGCGCAGCCCGGCGATGGCCGCGACCTCCTCCTCGGCGGCGGTCAGTCCGGCAAGAATCCCCGCGGCGTGCCGGACCAGGGCCTCGCCCGCCTGGGTGAGCCGCATCTCGCGGCCGGTGCGGATGAGCAGCGGGGTGCCGGCCGACTGCTCCAGCGCCTTCATCTGCTGGGAGACGGCGGGCTGGGTGCAGCCCAGTTCGCGGGCGGCCGCGGAAAAGGAGCCCGTCCCGGCGACGGCGCGCAGGACGCGGAGATGACGTGCCTCGATCACCCCACGAGCATAAGCCCTGCTTTGATTCCGGTGCGAATATCCGCGCGACTCTTTGGGGCCGGTGGTCGCTCGGCTAGCGTGTGTCCGCATGGGCTCCATGCATCTGATCTCCGTGAACCTCGGCCGGGCCACGGCCGTCGACTACAGCGACGCCCCGGACGGGCTGACCGGCATGGGCAAGCGCCCCGTCCCGGGGCCGGTCCGGGTGTCCGCCCCCGGCCCGAGGGCCGCCGGCGCCGGCAGCGGCCTGGAGGGCGACGCGGTCTGCGACCGGCGCCACCACGGCGGCGACCACCAGGCCGTGTACGCGTACGCCCGCGAGGAACTGGACTGGTGGGAGCGCGAGCTGGGCCGCGAGCTGCCCGCCGGGACCTTCGGCGAGAACCTCACCACCAGCGGGGTGGACGTGAGCGGCGCGCTGCTCGGCGAGCGCTGGCGGGTGGGGCCCGAACTGGTCCTGGAGGTGTCCTCCACCCGCATCCCGTGCCGGACCTTCCAGGGGGTGATGGGCGTGCCCGGCTGGGTCAAGCGGTTCACCCGGGAGCGCCGTCCGGGTGCGTACCTGCGGGTGGTCCGCGAGGGCCGGATCTCCCCCGGCGACGGGATCGAGGTCCTGCACCGCCCGGAGCACGAGGTGACCTCGGCGTTCCTGTTCCGCGCCTGGACCACCGAGCGCGTGCTGCTGCCGCGCGTGCTCGCGGCGGGCGAGGCCCTGGCGCCCGAGGTGCGCGAGACCGCGCTCGCGTACGCGCGCAAGCACGGGGCACGCCGGGCCGTCACCCCGGGCGGCTAGGTTGCGCCTATGACGACTGCGTTGATTACGGGATCCACGGCGGGCATCGGCGCCGCCTTCGCCCGGCGGCTCGCCGCCCAGGGCCACAACCTCGTGCTGGTGGCACGGGACACCAAGCGGCTCGGCGCCCAGGCGACCGAGCTGCACGACCGGCACGGCATCGAGGCCGAGGTGCTGGTCGCCGACCTCTCCACGGAGCAGGGCATCGCGGCGGTCGAGGAGCGGCTGGCCGACCGGACGCACCCGGTCGACCTGCTGGTGAACAACGCCGGCTTCGGCAACAAGGGCCGCTACCTCGACGTCTCCATGGCCGACGAGCTGACCATGCTGAAGGTGCACGTCGAGGCCGTCCTGCGGCTGACCTCGGCCGCCTGCGCGTCGATGCGCTCGCGCGGCCGCGGCGGCGTGATCAACGTGGCCTCGGTGGCGGCCTTCCTGCCGCGCGGCACGTACGGGGCCAGCAAGGCCTGGGTCGTGCAGTTCACCCAGGGCGCGGCGAAGGACCTGGCGGGTTCCGGGGTGCGCCTGATGGCGCTGTGCCCGGGGTTCGTGCGGACGGAGTTCCACGAGCGGGCCGGGATGGGCACCGACAACATCCCGGGCTGGTTGTGGCTGGACGCCGACAAGCTGGTGACCGCGGCCCTGGCCGACCTGGCCCGGGGCAAGTCCGTGTCGATCCCGGACCCGCGGTACAAGGCGCTGATGAGCGTGGTGAAGCTGACTCCGCGCGGCCTGCTGGGCGGGGTGTCCTCGCGCACGGGGCGCAAGTACGGCCCCCAGTAGGCACGGGAGCGAACAAACCCGCCGAACGGGTGAAACCTACCTAAACTGGAGGTGTCCCATCCACCGCGGGAGGCGACACGATGACATTCGTGCAAGTGATCGATTACGAGACCATGCGGTTCGACGAGATGAACGCCCTCATCGACCGCTACGCGGAGCGGACGAGCGGTCGGCGCACGGTCACCCACACCATGATCGGCCGGGACCGCGAGTCCGGCTCGCACTACCTCGACCTCGTCGAGTTCCCGTCGTACGAGGAGGCCATGAAGAACTCCCGGCTCCCGGAGACGGACCAGATGTTCCAGGACATGGTGGCCCTCTGCGAGGGCATGCCGAAGTTCATGAACCTGGACGTGGTCCGCGACGAGCACCTCGACAAGCTCATCGTGCGGCGGGTCTTCGAGGACATCGCGGAGAAGGGCGACCTGGACGCCGTCGAGGAGTGCTTCGCCGCCGGATACGCCCACCACGACATCGTGGGCACCGGCGGCGGGGGCGACGGACGGGCCGCGTTCCGGCGCAGCGTGGCCATGTGGCGGGACGCCTTCGACTTCTCCTTCGACATGACGCGCCAGATCGCCGAGGGCGACTGCGTCACGACCCTGTGGGACTGGAAGGGCACCCACCAGGGCGAGTTCATGGGCGTCGCGCCGACCGGCAAGGAGGTCGCGATGTCGGGCTGCACGACCTTCCGGATGGAGAACGGCGAGATCGCGGAGGGCTGGTGGTACTACGACGCACCCGGCCTCATGCGGCAGATGGGCATGATGCCCGGCTAGCCGCCCCGACCAGCGCCCGGCACGGGGAAGCCCCGGTCACCCCCGCTTGGCAGCGGTGACCGGGGCTTTCTCGTGGAACGTGGAGCGTGGAGCGTGGAGCTGCGATCAGTGGCTGTGGCCGTGACCGTGGCCGTGACCGGCGTCGCCCTCGTCCTCCGCCGGCTTCTCGACGACCAGGGTCTCGGTCGTGAGCAGCAGGGAGGCGATGGAGGCGGCGTTCTCCAGCGCGGAACGGGTGACCTTCACCGGGTCGATGACGCCGGCCTTGACCAGGTCGCCGTACTCGCCGGTGGCGGCGTTGAAGCCCTGGCCCTTGTCGAGCTCCGCGACCTTCGCCGTGATGACGTAGCCCTCGAGGCCCGCGTTCTCGGCGATCCAGCGCAGCGGCTCGACGGCGGCGCGGCGCACGACCGCGACACCGGTGGCCTCGTCGCCGCTCAGGCCGAGGTTGCCCTCGAGGACCTTCACGGCGTGGACGAGCGCGGAGCCACCGCCGGAGACGATGCCCTCCTCGACCGCGGCGCGGGTCGCGGAGATGGCGTCCTCGAGACGGTGCTTCTTCTCCTTGAGCTCCACCTCGGTGGCGGCGCCGACCTTGATGACGCAGACGCCGCCGGCGAGCTTCGCCAGGCGCTCCTGCAGCTTCTCGCGGTCCCAGTCGGAGTCCGTGGACTCGATCTCGGCCTTGATCTGGTTGACACGGCCGACGACTTCCTCGTGGCTGCCGCCACCGTCGACGATGGTCGTGTCGTCCTTGGAGATCGTGACGCGGCGGGCGGTGCCCAGTACGTCCAGACCGGCCTGGTCGAGCTTGAGGCCGACCTCCTCGGCGATGACGGTCGCACCCGTGAGGGTGGCGATGTCCTGCAGCATCGCCTTGCGGCGGTCACCGAAGCCGGGGGCCTTGACGGCGACCGCGTTGAAGGTGCCGCGGATCTTGTTGACGACGAGCGTGGAGAGCGCCTCGCCCTCGACGTCCTCGGCGATGATCAGCAGCGGCTTGGAGGCGCCGGCCTGGATGACCTTCTCCAGCAGCGGCAGCAGGTCCTGGATCGAGGAGATCTTGCCCTGGTTGATCAGGATGTACGGGTCATCGAGGATGGCCTCCATACGCTCCTGGTCGGAGACCATGTACGGGGACAGGTAGCCCTTGTCGAAGGCCATGCCCTCGGTGAACTCCAGCTCCAGGCCGAAGGTGTTGGACTCCTCGACGGTGATGACACCGTCCTTGCCGACCTTGTCCATCGCCTCGGCGATGAGCTCGCCGACCTGCTGGTCCTGCGCGGAGAGCGCGGCCACGGCGGCGATGTCGGACTTGTCCTCGATCGGACGGGCGGTCGCGAGGAGCTCCTCGGACACGGCCTTGACCGCGGCGTCGATGCCCTTCTTCAGGGCGGCCGGGGACGCGCCCGCGGCGACGTTGCGCAGACCCTCGCGGACCAGCGCCTGGGCCAGCACGGTGGCGGTGGTGGTGCCGTCGCCCGCGATGTCGTTGGTCTTGGTCGCCACCTCCTTCACGAGCTGCGCGCCCAGGTTCTCGTACGGGTCGTCCAGCTCGACCTCGCGGGCGATGGTGACACCGTCGTTGGTGATGGTGGGGGCGCCGAACTTCTTGTCGATGACGACGTTGCGGCCGCGGGGGCCGATCGTCACCTTGACCGTGTCGGCAAGCTTGTTGACGCCGCGCTCGAGGGCGCGACGGGCGTCTTCGTCGAACTTCAGGATCTTCGGCATGGGAGCGGTTCAGTCCTCTCGTTGCGATCCTCGGCCGCTCACCGCGACCTCCACCGCCTAGAACGAACTGCGCCCCTCGCCGCCCGGCATCAGCAGGGTGACCAGGGGCGCAGCTCAAACAAAATCTGGAAGCGAATTACTTCTCGACGATCGCGAGCACGTCGCGGGCCGAGAGGACGAGGTATTCCTCGCCGCTGTACTTCACTTCGGTGCCGCCGTACTTGCTGTACAGCACGACGTCGCCGACGGAGACGTCCAGCGGAAGACGCTGGCCGTCCTCGAAGCGGCCCGGGCCAACCGCGAGGACGACGCCCTCCTGGGGCTTCTCCTTCGCGGTGTCCGGGATGACCAGGCCAGAGGCCGTGGTCTGCTCGGCGTCGAGCGGCTGGACCACAATGCGGTCCTCGAGCGGCTTGATGGCAACCTTGGAGCTGGCGGTCGTCACGATCCGACCTCCCCCTTCGGAGATCCGGGGTTAACTGTCTGAGGGCGACCAGGTCGATCCGTCGTCGCGGGTGCCGGACCTGCCTGTCGCTGTGTTGGCACTCGCCAGTGGTGAGTGCCAGGTGCGACACTATTCCGGCGATTAGCACTCGGTCAAGCGGAGTGCCAATTCTCGCCGCCGGTGGTGTCGTTCCGACCCCCTCCCCGACCCCCTCCCGCCCGCCCGCCGTGCGGTGCGAAGGAACCCCGGGGAGGACATCGACGTCGTAGATGATATGAAGATAAAGCCCCTCATTGCAGAGCAGATCGGACCCGCATCGGCCGCGGCCCCCGCCGCACCGGGCGCCGGCATCCCGTGCGCGGGCTGACCCCCTGACGGCGGCGGGCTCCCGCCGCCGCACCGAGGCGCTGCTCCTGGTCTTCGTCGTCGCCATCGCGACCCTCGGGCACGCGAGCGCGGGGCTCGCCATGAACGACGAGCTGCCGCCCAACCTGGCCGGCTTCACGATCAGCATGGCGCTGCTCTCCCTGGTGGGGCACCTGGGCGTGCGCCGCTTCGCGGCCCGCGCGGACCCGCTGGTCCTCCCCCTGGCGATGCTGCTGACCGGGCTCGGCCTGGTCCTCCTGCACCGCCTGGACCAGGGGTACATCGAGCGGTACGGCGCGGACGCGAACGCCCCGGGGCAGCTGTTGTGGACGGTGGTCGGGGTGGCCGCCTGCCTGGTGGTGCTGGGCCTGCTGCGCGACCACCGGCTGCTCCAGCGGTTCATCTACATCACCATGGCCGCGGCGCTGGTGCTGCTGATCGCACCGGCGTTCTTCGGCGCGGACACGTACGGCGCCAAGCGCTGGATCATCCTCTTCGGCTTCTCGCTCCAGCCCGGCGAGTTCGTGAAGATCATGATCGCGGTCTTCTTCGCCGGCTACCTGGTCGTCCACCGGGACTCGCTGGCCCTGACGGGCCGCAAGGTCCTGGGCGTGCGGCTGCCCCCGATGCGCCAGCTCGGCCCCATCGTCACGGTGTGGATCGTCTCGATGCTGGTGCTGGTCTTCGAGCGCGACCTCGGCACCTCGCTGATCTTCTTCGGCGTGTTCGTGGTCATGCTGTACGTCGCCACCGAGCGCACCGGCTGGATCGCGTGCGGCCTGGTCATGGCCTCGATCGGCGCCTTCGTGGTCGGCTCGACGGAGCCGCACGTCCAGGCACGCGTCGCCGCCTGGCTGGAACCGCTGTCGTACTACCGGGAGAACCGGCCGGCCGGGGTCGCCTCGGACCAGTCGGCGCAGGCGCTGTTCAGCTTCGGCACCGGCGGCGTCTCCGGCACGGGCCTGGGCCTGGGACACCCGGAGCTGATCAAGTTCGCCGGCCGAAGCGACTTCATCCTCACCACGGTGGGCGAGGAGCTCGGCCTGGCGGGGGTCATGGCCGTCCTGCTCCTCTACGCGCTCCTCGTCCAGCGGGGGCTGCGGATGGCGCTCGGCGCCCGCGACCCCTTCGGCAAGCTCCTGGCGGTCGGGCTGGCCTCGGCGCTGGCCCTGCAGGTCTTCGTGGTGGCGGGCGGCGTCACGGGCCTGATCCCCTTGACGGGCAAGGCGCTGCCGTTCCTGGCGAAGGGCGGCTCGTCCCTGCTGGCCAACTGGATCATGGTGGCGCTGCTCCTGCGGATCAGCGACAGCGCGGAGCGCCAGCGCGAGGCGGACGCCCTCGGCCCGGCGGAGACCGCGATCACCCCGCCGGCGGCGCAGCCCCGGGCCGGGGCGGGAGCCGGCTGACCGGGGCGGGGGGGCCGACCGCGGGCGCGGGCCGGCCGGGGCGGGGGCCGCGCCCCTAGAGGTAGTCCTCCAGGCGCCCTATCCGGAAACCCTGTTCCTGGATGCGCTGGAGCATCCGCGCCGTCATCTGGGTCTCCGTCGAGCCCTTGAGCTCCGACGGACCGCGGAAGTGGGCCAGGACGATGTCCCCCGGCCGCAGGGCCGAGCCCTCGGCGTACTGGAAGTTGTTGATCTGCATCGAGACCCGCCACAGGACCACGTGCGCGACCCCGCACTCCGAGGCGGCCCGGAGGGTGTCGTCGTTGTAGTTGCCGAAGGGCGGTCTGAAGAGCGCCGGCCGCGTGCCGAAGCGCTTCTCCAATTGGTCCTGCTGGCCGCATATCTCCCGCTTCTGCGCCGCGTAGGGCAGGGTGCGCAGGTTCGGGTGCGTCAGCGTGTGGTTGTTGACGGTGCTCGCCGAGCCGTTGTCGCGGAGCTTCTCGAAGTACCCGTAGTCCGAGGAGGCCGCGCTGTCCGTCAGGAACATCGCGATCGGCAGCTTGAGGTCGGCCGCCATCTTCAGGAACTCGGGGTCCTTCTCCGCGCCGTCGTCGAAGGTCAGGAAGACGACCTTGTCGTCCGCCGGCACGGGTATTCGGTCCACGACCGCCGCCCGCCCGGGGGCCCCCTGCGGCAGCGGGGGCTTGCGGGCGGGCTTGGGCGCGTAGGCGAGGGGCGCAGTCAGGCCCCACTTGCGGTACGCCTCGTCCGAGGCGCCCGCGGATCCGCTCGGCGACCCCGGCGGGGCCGCCGACGGCGTGCCGGAGGGACCGGCCCCCGAAGCCTCCTGCGTCGCCTTCGGGCCCAGGCGTCCGACGGGGTCCGCGCTCTTCCCGCACCCCGTCAGGGACAGCGCCAGCGCGCCGGCCGCCAGCGTCCCGGCTACCAGCCGGCGCACGTACGTCACAGATAGTCCTCCAGGCGGGCCACGGCGTACCCCTTCTCCGTGACGGTCTTCATGACCTGACGGATCATGTCAGGCATGGTGCCCTTCCAGTCCTCCCGGCCCCGGAAGTGGGTCAGGATGATGTCTCCGGGGTGCAGGTCGCGGTCCCACTCCCGGTAGTCCATCCGGTTCGTGAACGCCTCCGCGTTCCACAGCGGGACCGCCTTGATGCCGCAGGACTTGGCCGCCCGCAGCGTGTCCTGGTTGTAGTTGCCGAACGGCGGCCGGAAGAGCGTGGGCCGCTTGCCGAACACCTTCTGCATGGTGTCCTGCTGGCCGCAGATCTCCTGGCGCTGCTTCTCGTACGAGAGCGCCGGCATGTAGCGGTGGTTGAGCGTGTGGTTGTTCAAGGTGACGCCGGCGGCCTGCATCTCCTTGAAGTAGGCGTAGTTGTCGTTCACGACGTAGTCGCTGAGGAAGGCCGTGTACGGGATCTTCAGCTCCTTCATCATCTTCAGGAACTCGGGGTCCTTCTCCGCACCGTCGTCGATCGTCAGGAAGACGACCTTGTCCTCCGTGGGGACGGTGGTGAAGACCGGCGGGTACTCCTCCTGGTCCTCGACCTCGAAGCCGTCGCGCGTGGTGATCTCGGGCTTCTCCTTCGGGGCCGCCGGCGGCGTGAGCGGCATCTTGAGCAGCCCCCAGCGCTTCACCGCGGCGACGCGCGCCTGCTGGGCCGCCTTGGCCTTCTCCGCGGCGCTGAGCGCGCCGGCCGCGCCCGCCTCCGCGCCCGTGCCCGCCTTCGGCTTCTCGGGCGCGCCGGATCCGGTGGAGCACGCCGTCCCCAGGGCGGCGACCAGCAGGGCGGCCACGGCCACCCCGAACCGGCCGCGCGGACCCGCCGCGTACCGGTGACCGTTCTGCGTCTTATCTTCCGTTTGTCCGACTAGCTGCATAGCAGCGCATCCTGGCAGCAGACACGCGCCCGTCCCGGAAGGCACCGCGAGCGGCGCACCCACCTTCCTCCGACTGGCCCACAGCGTCCCGCCCGGGGCACCGGCCTCCGGCCGTCGCCGACAATGGACCCCGTGACCCCCGAAGACTTCGCCGCCCTCCTCACCCCCGAGGGCACCGCCCTCCTCGACGCGCTCCGCGACCACGACCCGGCCCAGGAGCTGGCGCTCGCCACCCGGCTGCGCCGCGAGCACCCGGCCGGGCTGGTCTCCGCCGCGCTGGGGCAGGCCCGGCTGCGGCAGCGCGCGGTGGCGAAGTTCGGTGCGCAGGACGCCTTCCGGATGTACTTCACGCCCGGGGGCGGCGAGATGGCGACCCGCGCCCCGGTGGCCTCGTACCGCGCCGAGCGGTTCGCCGCCCTCGGCGTGCGCAGCGTCGCCGACCTGTGCTGCGGCATCGGCGGGGACGCCCTGGCCCTGGCGCGGCTGGGCATCCGGGTCCTGGCGGTGGACCGCGACCCGCTGACCGTGGCCGTCGCGCGGGCCAACGCCGCGGCGCTGGGGCTGGCGGACCTGATCGAGGTCCGGGAGGCGGACGTCACGGCCGTGGACGTGTCCTCGTACGACGCCGTCTTCAT
Source organism: Streptomyces sp. NPDC058674 (assembly GCF_042716505.1). Taxonomy (NCBI): domain Bacteria; kingdom Bacillati; phylum Actinomycetota; class Actinomycetes; order Kitasatosporales; family Streptomycetaceae; genus Streptomyces; species Streptomyces sp. NPDC058674. The sequence continues at coordinate 13,853 of NZ_JBHXSC010000079.1, read as the reverse complement.
CGACCCGGCCCGGCGCGGGGGGCGGGGCCGGATCTTCGACCCGGAGTCCTACTCGCCGCCGCTCTCGTGGGCGGTGGGGACGGCCCGTGCGGCCCGGTACGCCGCGCTCAAGATCGCCCCGGGAATCCCCCACGAGGCCGTGCCCGCCGAGGCCGAGGCCGAGTGGATCTCCGACCAGGGGGACGTGAAGGAGGCCGTGCTCTGGTTCGGCACCGCGCCGGGCACCGTCCGCGCCACGCTGCTGCCGGGGCCGCGCGAGCTGGTCACCACCGCTCCCCTCCCCGACCCGCAGGCCGGGCCGGTCGGCCGGTGGCTGTACGAGCCCGACGGCGCCGTCATCCGCGCCCACCTCGTCGCGGAGGTCGCCGCGCAGCTGGACGGCCGGCTGATCGACCCGACCATCGCCTACATCACCGCCGACGAGCTGCGCGCGACCCCGTACGCGACGGCGTACGAGATCACCGACGTGCTGCCCTTCGGCCTGAAGAAGCTGAAGGCGCTGCTGCGCGAGCGCGGCGTCGGCGTCCTGACCGTGAAGAAGCGCGGCTCGGCGATCGAGCCCGAGGAACTGCGCAGGAAGGTCAAACCACAGGGCCCCCACGCGGCGACCGTCTTCCTGACCCGGGTCGCCGGGGCTCCGTCGATGCTGATCGGCTCGCCCGCGGGGCGGCCCGGGACGGCGCCCGTACGCTGACCCGCCGGCCGGCGGGGCGCCCCACGGCCCGCAGGACCCGCCGCGCCCGGCGGTGGTGCGCACCGGCCTTGCCGAGGCCGGGCAGCCCGGTGCGGGCGCCCGCCCCGCCGCCTGACCCCGGGCTCAGACCCGCGAGGGCCCGCCGCGGGCCCGCAGCGGCCCGGGCGCGGACCGGCGGGGGCCCGGGCGCGGACCCGGGCGGCTTCACCGGCGCCGGGCGCGGACCCGCAGCGGCCCCCTCGGCCGCTCGGGCCCCGGGCCCCCGGCCGTCAGCCTTCGCCGACCTCCACCGACTCGAACCGCCAGCGGTGGACCGCCCGCGTGATCAGGTCGGCCGCGGGCTCCGGCAGTTCGGGCAGGTCCGCCGCCACGCCCTCGGCCGCCTCCCACCAGGTGATCACCAGGACCCGGTCCTGCGGGGCCCGGAAGACCTCGCGGCGTACCGGCTCCCTGGCCAGGACCTGGGCGCGGGCCCACTCCAGCAGTTCGTTGCCCCGGCCGTCGGCGGCCCGGGCCTCCCACATCAGCGCGACGGTGCTCATGAGTACAGGTTGTCCTTGCTCAGCTCGTGCACGTGGTCGTGGTCGTGCGCGGAGCCGTGTCCGTGACCGTGTCCGTGTCCGTGTCCGCCGGCGGCGTGCCCGTGCCCGTGTCCGTGTCCGGTCCCCGGCACGTGCGGCTCCGTCACCGGCAGCGAGGAGTCCGCCGACAGGTCCCAGTCCGAGGCCGGCCGGTTCCGCTTGACCATCTCCGCGCCCAGCGCCGCCACCATCGCGCCGTTGTCCGTGCACAGCTTCGGCCGCGGTACCCGCAGCACGATCCCCGCGTCGTCGCACCGCTCCTGCGCCAGCGAGCGCAGCCGGGAGTTGGCCGCCACCCCGCCGCCGATCATCAGGTGGTCGACGCCCTCGTCCTTGCACGCCCGGATCGCCTTGCGCGTCAGCACGTCCACCACCGCCTCCTGGAAGGAGGCCGCCACGTCGCGCACCGGCACGTCCTCGCCCGCGTTCCGCTTCGCCTCGATCCAGCGGGCGACGGCCGTCTTCAGCCCCGAGAAGGAGAAGTCGTACGGCGCGTCGCGCGGCCCGGTCAGCCCGCGCGGGAAGGCGATGGCCCCGGGGTCGCCCTCGCGCGCGAGCCGGTCGATGACCGGCCCGCCGGGGAAGCCCAGCTGGAGCACGCGCGCGATCTTGTCGAAGGCCTCGCCCGCCGCGTCGTCGATGGTCGCGCCCAGCGGCCGTACGTCGGAGGTGATGTCGGGGGCCAGCAGCAGCGAGGAGTGCCCGCCGGACACCAGCAGGGCCATGGTCGGCTCCGGCAGCGGGCCGTGTTCCAGCTGGTCGACGCAGATGTGCGAGGCCAGGTGGTTCACCCCGTACAGCGGCTTGCCCAGCGCGTACGCGTAGGCCTTGGCCGCCGAGACGCCGACGAGCAGCGCCCCCGCCAGGCCGGGCCCGGCCGTGACGGCGATGCCGTCGAGGTCGCGGGCGCTGACCCCGGCCTCCTTCAGGGCTCGCTCGATGGTGGGGACCATCGCCTCCAGGTGCGCCCGCGAGGCGACCTCGGGCACGACTCCGCCGAAGCGGGCGTGCTCGTCGACGCTGGAGGCGATGGCGTCCGCGAGCAGGGTGGTGCCGCGGACCACGCCGACGCCGGTCTCGTCGCAGGAGGTCTCGATTCCGAGGACGAGCGGTTCGTCAGCCATGGGTCTCACTGCTCTCAGTTCGTACGTGTGCGGGGTCGGTCAGTCGCATGACGAGCGCGTCGACGTTGCCGGGCTGGTAGTAGCCGCGGCGGAAGCCGATGGGCTCGAAGCCGAAGCGCTCGTAGAGCTTCTGGGCGCGCGCGTTGTCCACCCGCACCTCCAGCAGCACCTCGGCGCACTCGAAGGCGGTGGCGGCGCGCAGCAGTTCCGTCAGGAGCCGGGCGCCGAGGCCGGTGCCCCACTGGTCGCGGGCGGCCGCGATGGTCTGTACGTCGGCCAGGTCGCCGGCGGCGGCCAGTCCGGCGTAGCCCACCAGACGGCCCGCCGCGTCCTCGGCGACGAGGTAGCGGCGGGTGGCCCGCGGTCCGCGGGCGTGGGCCAGCTCGGACCAGAACATGCCGGCGGACCAGGCGTCATCGGGGAAGAGCTCGTGCTCCAGCTCCAGCACGGGCTCGATGTCCCACCAGCGCATCTCGCGCAGTACGGCGCCGGGGGCGCGGGCGGGGGCGGGGGCCGTCACTGGGGGGTGACCACCTTGTAGTTCTTGGGCACCTGCGCGTCGGGGCGGCGCAGGTAGAGGGGGGTCGGCGGCAGGAACGCGGCCCCGTCCGCCAGGCGCCGCGCGGCCAGGGCCGCGAGGGCGGCGGCCGACTGGTGCTCGGGGTCGCGGGCGTCCGGGAAGACCTCGGGATAGAGCCGCGCGCCCTGGCCCACGGCGGGGAGGCCGGCGACCTGCTCGGCGATGTCGGCCGGGCGGTCCACGGCCGGCTCGCCGACGCGGGTGAGGGGGTCCTCGTACCGGGCCCAGTAGACCTCCTTGCGCCGCGCGTCGGTGGCGACGGTGAAGGGGCCCTCGACCCCCGCGAGGCCGGCGGCGTACGCGAGGCCGTCGAGGGTGCACAGTCCGTGCACCGGCACGCCGAGCACGGCGGCGAAGGTCGAGGCCGTGACCAGGCCGACGCGCAGCCCGGTGTAGGGGCCCGGGCCGACACCGACGACGATGCCGGTGACGGCGTCGAGCGTGCGGCCGGCCTCGGCGAGGACCCTGTCCACGGCGGGCAGCAGGAGCTCCCCGTGGCGGCGGGCGTCGACCTGGTGGGCCTCGGCGAGGACGGACTGGCCGTCGTGCAGGGCGACGGTGACGGCGGGCGTGGCGGTATCTACAGCGAGCAAGAGCACGCGAACAGCCTACGACTCCGGGGCCCCGGCCCCTCGCGGCCGGTCGGGACGGGGCCCTGCTGCTACCTTTCGACCGAGTACCCATCGGGGGTCAGGCGCGGAGAGGTGGAGCAAGGTGGCACGCAGCAGCTCGGGAATCGTGGCCGGGCTCACCGCCGCGGCAATCGCCGCCGTCGGCTTCCTCGGCTACCAGGCCTCCGCCTCGGCGCCCGCCCAGCCCCCGCGCGCGGTCGCGCAGGACCCGACGCCCGCCCCGAGCCGGCCCGCGCAGCAGGACCCGTCGAAGCCGCCCGCGGTGCCGGAGGGCTCCGGCACCGGGGTGCGGGTCGTCTACTCGGTGGGCCAGAAGCGGGTGTGGCTGGTGGGTGAGGCGGGGCAGCCCCCCAGGACGTTCACGGTCGTGCCGAGCACGGTGCACCCGGCGTCCGGCACCTACACCGTGGGTTCCCGCTCGGGCGCCGTCACCGGCTCGGACGGCGTGCCGATCGAGCACGTCGTGCGCTTCGCCAGCACGGACGGCGTGGCGGTCGGGTTCAGCGCCCGCGTGGACGGCGCGACCCCGGACCCGGACCCCTCCAAGAAGACCGGCGGCATCCGCATGACGCGCGCGGACGGCGACGCGATGTGGGCCTTCGCGACGATCAGTTCCAAGGTCGTCGTCGTCCCCTGACGCCCGGCCCTCCGCGCGCCGGTCCGCCCGGCCCCCCGCGTGCCGGTCCGCCCGGCCGCTTCACCCGAACGTGTTACTCAGGCCGCTTCCGACTCCGGAGCGGCCTGCTCGCGTGCGGCGGTCGCCGACAGGTCCGTCTTCGGTCCTTCCCCCCGCGCGGGGGGCGTGGCAGCCGCGGGGGGCGTGGAGACCGCGGTGGCGGCCCGTCCCGCGGCGAGCAGGGCGCGCATGGACACGGCGGACGGACGGGGGGCGCGCTGTGCTCCTGCTGGTGCCGGCATGGTGCCTCCTGGACCTTGGAACGCCGAACTTAGGCATACCTAAGAACCTCTCGGTACCATGTCACCACGAGCGCCGCCACCAGCGCAATATCTTCCCGACGCGATGTCGGTACGTTTACTCCGACAGGGCTCCGGCCAGGGCCTCCAGCCCCGCGCCGTCCGCCCACCGCGCCCCGGTCCCGCGCACCGAGACCTGCCGGACGTCGTCCAGGACCTCCTCGTGGCCGACCGCCCGCGCGATGACCACGTGCAGCCGGTCGTCGGAGAGCTCCTCCACCTTGCCGTCGCCCCACTCCACGACGACCACGGATTCGGGCAGCGAGACGTCGAGGTCCAGGTCCTCCATCTCGTCCAGCCCGCCGCCCAGGCGGTACGCGTCCACGTGCACCAGCGCCGGACCGTCGCCCAGCGGCGGGTGCACGCGGGCGATCACGAAGGTCGGTGAGGTCACCGCCCCGCGCACGCCCAGGCCCTCGCCGAGCCCGCGGGTCAGCGTGGTCTTCCCGGCGCCCAGCTCGCCCGTGAGCAGCACCAGGTCGCCGGGGCGCAGCAGCCCCGCGATCCGGCGGCCCAGCTCGCGCATCGCGTCCGGGGAATCGACGGTGATCAGGCTCTCGGCCCGGGGCGCCTGGGGTGCCTCAGCTCCCGGCGCCTGGTTGCGCTGCGCTTCCAGCGGTACTTCTTCCATGCCCGCCAACGTTAGCCGCTGTCGGGGCGGGGACCGTCCCGGTCCGGGCCAGCAGGTCGGTGAGCAGGCCCGTCACCGTGTCCGGCTGCTCCAGCATCATCAGGTGCCCGGCCGATTCGAGAACGGTCAGCTCGGCGCTTGGCAGCACGTCCTTGATGGCCTCGCTGTGGGCGTGCGGGGTGATCATGTCGCGGGCACCGGCGATGACGGTGACCGGGATGTCCGAGAACCGCTGCAGGGCCGCGGTCTTGTCGTGTATCTGGAAGGCCGGGTAGAACTCGGCGACCACGTCGATGGGGGTCGCCTCGATGAGCCGCTCCGCAAAGCGCGCGACGCCCGGGTCCACCTCCCGCGTGCCGAAGGAGTACATCTTGATCATGCCCGCGAAGAGGTCGGCCGTGGCCCTGCGGCCCTTCTCCACCAGCTCCACCTGCGAGCCGAGGGCCCTGAGCACGCCCGGCAGCAGCCGGCGTACCGCGCCGAATCCGACCGCGGGGAGCCCGTACGTCACCTCGGCGAGGCGGCCGCTGGACGTGCCGACCAGGGCCACGCCGGCCACCCGCTCGCGCACGAGCTCGGGGAACTGCTCGGCCAGAGCCATGATCGTCATGCCGCCCATCGAGTGGCCGACGAGGATCAGCGGGCCCTCGGGGGCGGCGGCGTCGATGACCGCCTTCAGGTCGCGGCCGAGCAGCTCGATGGTCACCGGCTCGCCGGCCGCCTGGGAGAGCCCGCGGGCGCTGCGCCCGTGGCTGCGCTGGTCCCAGTAGACGGAGCGGACCACCCCGCGCAGCGCGGCCCGCTGGAAGTGCCAGGAGTCCTGGCCGAGGCAGTAGCCGTGGCAGAACACGACGGTGGGCGGGGCCGCCGGCTTGCGGCGCCGCCGGCGCGCCGGCGGCGGGTCGCCGGGCAGCTCGTCGACCTCGTAGTGGAGGGCGGTGCCGTCCTCGGCCCGGCAGGTGCCGTCCGTGCCGCGCAGGGAGCCGTAGTCCCCGGCGGCGTCGAGGGCGAGGCGCGCCTTCATCCGCATGCCGCGCCCGACGGTGATCCGCTCGACCGCGACACCGGCCGCCGCGCCCGCGGCCATCACGCCGATGGCGGCTCCGGCCCAGCCGGCCTTGCGCCAGTTCTCGCTCACGCCGCCGCCCTCACTCGGCCTCAGCCGCCCAGGTACACCCGGGGCACGCGCCCCCCGATACGGGTGACGATCTCATACGCGATGGTGCCCGCGGCCTGTGCCCAGTCCTGCGCGGTGGGTTCGCCGCGCTCCGCGTCGCCGAAGAGGACGGCCTCGTCGCCGACCCGGGGCCGGTCACCGCCCAGGTCGATCACGAACTGGTCCATGGCGATCCGCCCGGCGACGTGGCGGGTCCGGCCGCCGACGAGCACCGGTCCGCGGCCGGAGGCCTGCCGCGGGATTCCGTCGGCGTAGCCCGCGGGGACGAGCGCGAGCGTGGTCTCGGCGTCGGTGACGTAGTGGTGCCCGTAGCTCACGCCGTGGCCGGCGGGAACGGTCTTGACCAGGGCGAGGGAGGCCTTGAGGGTCATCGCCGGCCGCAGGCCCAGCTGGGCCGGGGTCCCGAGCTCGGGTGCGGGCGACACGCCGTAGACCGCCACCCCGCAGCGCACCAGGTCGAAGTGGGACTCGGGGAGGGTCAGCGTGGCGGGCGAGTTGGCGATGTGCCGGACCTCGGGGTCCACGCCCTCCTTCTCGGCGTACGCGAGCATGTCGCGGAAGGCGGTGAGCTGGAGCGCGACGGAGGGGTGCCCGGGCTCGTCGGCGCAGGCGAAGTGCGACCACAGGCCGGTGACCCGGACGGTCCCCTCGGCCTGGGCGGCGACGGCGGCGCCGACCAGTTCCGCCCAGTCGGCGGGCTGGCAGCCGTTGCGGCCGAGGCCGGTGTCGGCCTTGAGCTGGATGCGGGCGGTGCGACCGGCGGCGCGCGCGGCGGCGCGGACCTCGTCCAGCGCCCACATCCCGCTGACGGACACGTCGACATCGGCCTCGACGGCCTCCCGCCACGGCCCGCCCGGGGTCCACAGCCAGCACATGATCCGCCCGCGGATTCCGGCGGCGCGCAGCGCGAGCGCCTCCTCGGGGGTGGCGGTCCCGAGCCAGGTGGCGCCGGCCTCCTGGGCGGCCCCGGCGCACTCCACGGCTCCGTGCCCGTAGGCGTTCGCCTTGACCACGGCCATCAACTCGGCCCGGGGCGCCCGCTCGCGCAGCGCGCGCACGTTCTCCCGTACGGCGTCAAGATCGATCTCGGCGTACACGCGCGTCGGTGTCTCGTTCATCCCCCACAGTCTCTCAGAACCCCCGCCCCGCCCCGATGGCACGGCTCCCGCGCCGGAACCGGGCCACCCGGCGGCAGACCGCACCCCGCCCCACCCGCCGCACGCGGGGCACGGGCCCCGGCACCCGGCCGGGGAAGGGCGGGCCGCGCGCCGTGCGGACCCGCACGAGGCCGGGCGCCCTGCGGGGCCGGGCGGGGCCGTCACGGCGGCCGCCCGCGCGCGGGCCCCGGCGCCGCCCCGTCGGCCGGGGCAACAGCGCTACGGCGTGTGCACGTCCCGCCAGGCGTTCGGCAGGGCTTCGGCCACCTCCTGCGCGAGCACGGGCGCGCCGCCCGCCGCCCGGCGTCCCGCGAGCCCGTGCAGGTACGCCCCCACCGCTCCCGCGTCGGCCCCGGAGAGCCCCGCGGCCAGCAGCGCGCCGGCCAGCCCGGAGAGCACGTCCCCGCTCCCGGCGGTGGCCAGCCACCCGGTCCCGGTCGGGTTGACCCGCACCGGCCCCGCGCCCCCGGCGGGGGCGACCAGCGTGGTCGAGCCCTTCAGCAGCGCCGTGGCCCCGTACCGGTCCGCCAGCGCCCGGACGGCCGCCAGCCGCCCCGCCTCCACCGACGCCCGGTCCGTGCCCAGCAGCGCCGCCGCCTCCCCCGCGTGCGGGGTCAGCAGCGTCGGGGCCGACCTCGCCCGCACCACCCCCGCGTCCAGGCCCCGCAACCCGTCCGCGTCGACCAGTACGGGGACGTCCCGCTCCGCCAGCAGCTCCGCGACCTCGGCCCCGCGGCCCTCCCCCAGCCCCGGCCCGACCACCCACGCCTGCACCCGGCCCCGCCCGATCAGCGTCTCCGGGTACCGCGCGAGCACCGCGTCGGCCGCCGCCTGCGGCCCGACGTACCGCACCGCGCCCGCACCGCCGCGCAGCGCGCCCGCCACGGCCAGCACCGCCGCGCCCGGGTACCGCGAGGAGCCGGCGACGACGCCGACGACGCCGCGCCGGTACTTGTCGCTCGACGCCGTCGGCACGGGCAGCAGCCCCGCGACGTCGGAGTGCTGCAGCGCCTCGGCGTCCGGGGCGCCCAGCTCCAGCCCGATGTCCACCAGGTGCACCGCGCCCGCCAGCGAGGCCCCGGGATCGATCAGCAGACCGGGCTTGTGCGCCCCGAAGGCCACCGTCACGTCCGCCCGTACGGCCGCGCCCGCCACCTCGCCGGTGTCCGCGTCCACTCCGCTCGGCAGGTCCACGGCGACCACCGGGACCCCCGGCGGCAGCCGCTCCGCCAGTGCCGCGGCGTCCGGCCGCAGGCCGCCCCGCCCGCCGATCCCGAGCAGCCCGTCCACCACCAGGTCCGCCCGGGAGGGGACGCCCGGCGCCACCCGCCCCCCGGCGGCCCGCAGCGCCGCCAGCCCGCCCGCGTGCATCCGCCCGGGGTCCATCGCCACCGCCGTCACCCCGGCCCCGCGCCGGGCCAGGCGCGCGCCGGCGTAGAGGGCGTCACCGCCGTTGTCCCCGGGCCCGACCAGGAGCGCGACCCGCGCCCCGTACACCCGTCCCCTGCGTCGGGTCAGCATGCGGGCGCAGACGGCGGCCAGTCCGGCCGCCGCCCGCTGCATCAGGGCGTCCTCGGGCAGCCGGGCGATCAGCTCCCGCTCGGCGGCCCGTACGGTCTCCACGCTGTAAGCAGTACGCATGCCCCCGAGCCTGCCCGACCGGTGCGGGTACTACCCCTCGGCGATCACCACGGCGGAGGCGACCCCGGCGTCATGGCTGAGCGAGAGGTGCCAGGACCGCACGCCCAGCGCCCGCGCCCGCGCCTCGACGGTCCCGCAGACCCGCAGCCGCGGCTGCCCGGTCTCCTCCACGTACACCTCGGCGTCGGTCCACAGCATCCCGCCGGGCGCGCCCAGCGCCTTGGCGAGCGCCTCCTTGGCGGCGAAGCGGGCGGCGAGCGAGGCGGTTCCCCGCCGCTCGCCGCTCGGCAGGGTCAGCTCGGCGTCGACGAACAACCGCCGCGCCAGGTTCGGCGTCCGCTCCAGCGCCGCGCCGAACCGCTCGATCTCCGCAACGTCGATCCCCACACCGATGATCACAACGACACCCCGCTACCCGCTCACTCGACCGTCACCGATTTGGCGAGGTTACGCGGCTGGTCCACCTCGTTCCCGCGCGCCGTCGCCAGCTCGCAGGCGAACACCTGCAGCGGCACCGTCGCCACCAGCGGCTGGAGCAGCGTCGGCGTGGCCGGAATCCGGATCAGGTGGTCGGCGTACGGGACGACCGCCTCGTCGCCCTCCTCCGCGATCACGATCGTCCGCGCCCCGCGGGCCCGGATCTCCTGGATGTTCGACACGATCTTGTCGTGGAGCACCGACCGGCCGCGCGGCGACGGTACGACGACCACCACCGGCATGTCCTTCTCGATCAGCGCGATCGGCCCGTGCTTGAGCTCGCCCGCCGCGAAGCCCTCGGCGTGCATGTACGCCAGCTCCTTGAGCTTGAGCGCGCCCTCCAGGGCCACCGGGTAGCCGACGTGCCGTCCGAGGAAGAGCACGGTGTTCTTGTCGGCGAGGGAGCGTGCGAGCTCCCGTACCGGCTCCATCGTCTCCAGGACGGTCTCCACGGCGGCGGCGATGTCCGACAGCTCCCGGATCACCGACTCGATCTCGTCGCCCCACTTCGTGCCCCGCACCTGCCCGAGGTACAGCGCGACGAGGTAGCAGGCGACGAGCTGCGTCAGGAACGCCTTGGTGGAGGCGACGGCGACCTCGGGGCCGGCGTGCGTGTACAGCACGGCGTCCGACTCGCGCGGGATCGTGGAGCCGTTCGTGTTGCAGATGGCCAGCACCTTCGCCCCCTGCTCGCGCGCGTGCCGCAGCGCCATCAGGGTGTCCATGGTCTCGCCGGACTGGGAGATCGCGACCACCAGCGTCCGCTGGTCCAGGATCGGGTCGCGGTAGCGGAACTCGCTCGCCAGCTCCGTCTCGCACGGAATCCGCGTCCAGTGCTCGATGGCCAGCTTCGCGATCATGCCCGCGTGGTAGGCGGTGCCGCACGCCACGATCACGACCTTGTCGACCTCGCGGAGCACCGAGACGGGGATGCGCACCTCGTCCAGGGACAGCGAACCGCTCGCGTCGATCCGGCCCAGCAGGGTGTCGGCCACGGCCTTCGGCTGCTCGGCGATCTCCTTGAGCATGAAGTAGTCGTAGCCGCCCTTCTCGGCGGCCGAGGCGTCCCAGTCCACGTGGTACGCCCGCACGGACGCGGCCGAGCCGTCGAAGTTCGTCACCGAGACGCCGTCGCGGCGCAGCTCGACGACCTGGTCCTGGCCGAGCTCGATCGCGGAGCGGGTGTGGGCGATGAAGGCGGCGACGTCCGAGGCGAGGAAGTTCTCCCCCTCGCCCACGCCCACCACCAGGGGCGAGTTCCGGCGCGCGCCGACGACCACGTCCGGTGCGTCGGCGTGCACGGCGACCAGCGTGAAGGCGCCGTCCAGCCGCCGGCACACCCGGCGCATGGCCTCCGCGAGGTCCCGGCCGGCGCCGGTGAACTCCTCCGCCAGGAGGTGCGCCACGACCTCGGTGTCGGTCTCGGATTCGAGCCGGTGCCCGCGCTCGGCCAGCTCGGCGCGGAGCGCGGCGAAGTTCTCGATGATGCCGTTGTGCACGACGGCCACACGACCCGCGTTGTCGAGGTGCGGATGGGCGTTGACGTCGGTGGGGCCCCCGTGGGTGGCCCACCGCGTGTGCCCCAGCCCCGTCGATCCGGCCGGCAGCGGGCGCCCGACCAGCTCCTTCTCCAGGTTGACCAGCTTGCCGGCCTTCTTGGCGGAGACCAGCTCCCCGTCGGCGAGGACCGCCACCCCGGCCGAGTCGTAGCCGCGGTACTCCAGCCGCTTGAGTCCGGCGATGACCACATCGAGCGCCGACTGCGCTCCCACGTAACCCACAATTCCGCACATAGGCGGCAGGGTACGCCGTCGTCGGCCGTCTGCCCGGTACCTGAACCGGACGAAGACCCCGCCCGGCGGACTTCACCGGAGCGGGGTTGACCAGGACGGCCGACCCGGCGCCGGCCGAGCTTCCCGACCTGCGCGTCGACGACCGCTCGGGCCGGCGCGGCCGGGGCGCCCGTACAACCCCGGCCCGCTCCGTACAACCCCGTCCGGCCCCGGCCCGCCCGGCCCTCCCCGGCCGTCGAACCCCTTACGTGACCGACCACACCACCCACAACCGGCCCCGAGCCCCGACAATGGCGGTGTGATCACTTCGCCGCCACGAAGCAGCACGCCGGACAGCGCAGCGGAGCGCACCGGCCCGGACGGGCCCTCACCACGCCCCGCCGCCCACCGCCGACCCCCCGACGCGTCCCCGTACGTCGACCTGACCCGCGCCGAGTGGAGCGCCCTGCGCGAGCGGACCCCCCTCCCCCTGACCGCCGACGAGGTCGAGCGGCTGCGCGGCCTCGGCGACGTCATCGACCTCGACGAGGTCCGCGACGTCTACCTTCCGCTCTCCCGGCTCCTCAACCTCTACGTCGGGGCCACGAGCAACCTCCGCGGCACCCTCAACACCTTCCTCGGCGACGCCGGCAACGGCCACGGCGCCCAGCAGGGCACTCCCTTCGTCATAGGGGTCGCCGGCTCCGTCGCGGTCGGCAAGTCCACCGTGGCGCGCCTGCTCCAGGCCCTCCTCGCCCGCTGGCCCGAGCACCCGCGCGTGGAGCTCGTCACCACCGACGGCTTCCTCTACCCGATGAAGGAACTCGAGCGCCGCGGCCTCACCTCCCGCAAGGGCTTCCCCGAGTCCTACGACCGCCGCGCGCTCACCCGCTTCGTCGCCGACATCAAGGCCGGCAAGGACGAGGTCCGGGCCCCGGTCTACTCGCACCTGATCTACGACATCGTCCCGGGCGAGGAGCTCGTCGTCCGCCGCCCGGACATCCTGATCGTCGAAGGCCTGAACGTCCTCCAGCCGGCCCTCCCCGGCAAGGACGGCCGCACGCGCGTGGGCCTCGCCGACTACTTCGACTTCAGCGTGTACGTGGACGCCCGCCCCGAGGACATCGAGCGCTGGTACCTCAACCGCTTCAGGAAGCTGCGCGCGACCGCCTTCCAGAACCCGTTCTCCTACTTCCTCAAGTACACGCAGGTCTCCGAGGAGGAGGCCGTGGAGTACGCGCAGACGATGTGGCGCACCATCAACCGGCCCAACCTGCTGGAGAACGTCGCCCCCACCCGCGGGCGCGCCACCCTCGTCGTCCGCAAGGGCCCCGACCACAAGGTGCAGAAGCTGAGCCTGCGCAAGCTCTGAGCACTAGGGTGCGGGCATGCTGCATCTGCGCCTGATCGCCCCGCCCGACCGCACGGAGGCGGTGGTCGCGGCCATCGAGAAGACCGTCGGCACCACCCACCTGGTCGTGCTGCGCGGCGCCGCACGCGTGCCGCAGGGCGACCTCGTCCTGTGCGACGCGGCGCGCGAGGCCGCCGACGAACTGCTGGCGGAGCTGCGGTCGCTGGGGCTCGTCGAGGACGGCTCGATCGCCGTCGAGAACATCGACCTCTCGCTGTCCGAGCGCGCCGACGCGGCCGAGGAGCAGGCGCCGGGCGAGCCCGCCGACGCGGTCCTGTGGGAGCACTTGAGCGAATCCACGCACGAGGAGTCCACGCTCAGCATCACCTACACGGCGTTCATGGTCATCGCGACGATGATCGCCGCCTGCGGCGTGGTCCTCGACAACGCGGTCCTGATCGTGGGCGCCATGGCGGTCGGCCCGGAGTTCGGGCCGCTCGCCGGCGTGTGCGCCGGCCTCGTGCAGCGCGCACCGAGGCTGGCGGCGCGCTCCCTGCTGGCCCTGCTGGTCGGCTTCGCGGCCGCGATCGCCGCCACCACCCTCTTCAGCCTCGGCATGGACGCGCTGGGCCAGTTCGACCGGAGCATGCTGGAGGACCCCCGGCCGAACACCAGCTTCATCTGGCAGCCGGACCCGTTCTCCTTCATCGTGGCCCTGCTGGCGGGGGCCGCCGGGATACTGTCCCTGACCTCCGCCAAATCCGGGGCCCTGGTCGGCGTGGCGATCTCCGTGACCACCGTCCCGGCGGCGGCCAACGCCGCCGTGGCCCTGAGCTACGGCGACGTGGGCCAGATGTGGGGATCGGCGGAGCAGTTGCTGCTGAACCTCGGCGCCATCATCCTCGCGGGCGTGCTGACCCTGCTGGCCCAGAAGGCGCTGTGGCGGACCCGGCGCGGCCGCCGGCTCCGCGCGGCCCGGAACTGACCGGTGGCAGACCCCCCGGCCCCGCCCCCGCCGGGGGGGGGGGCCCGGGGGGGCGGCCGCGGGGGTGGGCGCCCGC